>JAUVQD010000111.1 GCA_030598355.1 Actinomycetes bacterium | reverse complement strand
GTGTTTGTTGAACCGGGGTGGTTTGGGCGACCTCGCCTACTCCGTAGTTTTTAGCTAACCAGTCGATTACGGCATCGCGCTCGCCATCAGTCAAACTGGCGCCTCGTTCGATTTCTTTCTTGACGAGTTTCGTCCATTCAGTTTTGCTTTTTTTTGCTTCACGAATACGGTCTGCCATATGACAGGCCGTACACTTCCCTGTTACGACCGTTTCCGGGTCGATTGCTGCCATTGATATTGTCGGAAACAGCAACAAAATTGCTGTCGTTAATATAACGGCGATAATAGACTTACTTTTCGTCACCATGCTCCGTTCTATATTGCCTTCGCTACCAGGTCTTTTACCACATTACGCCTGACCTAGTTAAAAGGATAATACCATATATTCCCTGTTTTCACAATTGGTAAAAGCTAAACACCAATATTATAAGAAGAAAACGCGGTTTCTTTTAATTTAGTACTAAAAGTTTTTCGCTTTTCTGTCGATACTCAAAATAACTGCTGCCAATGGCACGTTTAAATATTATCGGCAGCTGGCCAAACTATCTGGAGGTTTAAATGTCGAAAAAACTGGAAGCTCCCGAAATAAAAACGGGGCAAAATCAAGATGATGAGTCATTTGCGTTTGAACTTCAATACGTAACCTTTAAGCTTGAGGATCAAGCCTACGGCGTTAACGTTGATGCCGCGCTCGAAGTTATACGAATGGTTGCTCTGACCAAGTCACCGAAGGCACCAGACCATGTTGTCGGAGTGATAAACCTGAGGGGACAAGTTGTTCCAATTATTGATCTTCGAAAACGGCTGGGGCTAAAGGCGGGCGTTTACACCCTTGTGACTCCGATTCTAATTGTGACCATCAAGGATTGGACGGTTGGTCTTGTTGTTGACCAGGTTTCCGAGGTAGTCTCAATCGCCCCTTCGCTGATTGAAAGATCGGCAGAAACTTTTTCAGGATCTCAATGTGTGGCCGGCGTCGCCAAACTCGATCCCGGGCTGGTTTTCTTGCTTGATTTGGAAAATGTATTCTCAGCTGACGAAACCAAATTGATGCAAGAGATTATCGATACCAGAATTGACGACAAGGTTCTTGCGTAAAGTCCGAGCAGAACTTAAGAGACAATCCTTTGGCAATGGCAACTAAACATACCAAATTTGATGACGCCAGCTATCAAAAAGTAAGAGATTTCGTCGCTCGGAGAACAGGTCTTAGTTTTCCGGAAAAGAAACGTGGCGAGCTTGAGCGGGCGGTTTACGAGGCTCTCAAAGCGACCGAATATAATTCGATAGACGACTATCTCGAAGCTTTGAGCGGGGCGGCTAAACCAGGCGAGATGGATAAGCTTATCAATCTTCTGACGGTTGGTGAGACCTATTTCTACCGGGATGAGCGTCAATTCAAACTACTCCAAAATGATATTTTGCCCAAATTGATCTCGGAGCGCGCGAGCACCACAAGGCGTCTTAGGATTTGGAGTGCCGGCTGCGCAACTGGTGAGGAACCGTATTCCATCGCCATCACTATGCGGGAGCTCGTTCCATATATTGATACATGGGACACACTCGTGTTGGGCACCGATATAAATCGAGAATCGCTGAGGCGGGCTGAGGCGGGCCATTACGGACAGTGGTCCTTTCGAGCTATGCCGGACAATTGGCTGGATAGTTATTTTTTTGTCTCTTCTGAACGTGAGTTTCATATTTCAGAAGCGATAAAGAAAATCGTTGACTTCGATTACCTAAACCTGAAAGAAGGCACATTCCCTTCATCTTTTAATAATACTTGCGATATGGATTTAATCATCTGCCGCAATGTCTCGATCTACTTCGACCAGAAAACAACCGATCGGATGATGGAAGGGTTTTATGATTCTTTAGCTGACGGTGGTTGGTTGCTTATGGGGGCTTCGGATCCGATACCGCCAAAAGAGAGGTTTTGGGCTCGCAACTATTCAGGTGTCTTTATATACCAAAAGAAATCGCCCGCAAGCGACGCTAGGAATCGCGAAAGAAAAGGTGATAACTCGGGTCGCATTACTCTTTCCTCCACTGTTTTGGGAGGAACGGAAGACAAGCGAGGCGATAATGTTGGGCCGGCGGATGCGTTAGCGGAAAGCCGGGCTTTGATTGAAGTAGGTCAACCTGTTTTGGCGGCAGACCAGCTGGCTTCGCGATTGAAAGAAGAACCTAAGTCTTGCGAAGCTCTCTTTCTAATGGCCAAAGCTGCCATAGCTCGCGGACAGTTGTCCCAGGCAAAGAAGTGGGCGCAGAAAGTGACGAAAGTGGACAAGCTAAACGTGAAAGCCTATTACTTGCTGTCGACTATTTACCAAGGCCTGGAAGATGAAGACCGGGCCATTGAGTGTCTGAAGAAAACAATCTATTTAGATAAATACTTTATTCCCGGTCATTTTACCCTGGGATGTTTATACAAGAAGCAGAAACGTCTGGTTATGGGGCGCAAAGCTTTTAAAAACGTTGTAAGGCTAATGATTGGTCGCCAAAAGGACGAAGTAGTACCAGAGACAAATGGAACAACATTCGGTCAGTTACTTGAAGTTGCCGAAATGAACCTAAGGAGACAGGAGCAATAAATGGGATCTTCAAATGGTGGAAAAAAAGAACCAAGTGGAATTAGCGATAGGTTTGTCGCTCTACATCTTGACGACGACCAAATAAAAAATATCCTGGCGGATCGAGCGGCCACTCTGGCGCAAGTGTCGAAAGAAGATTCCGAAGCAGCCAAACCTAAACAGTTTGTTAGCTTTAAGATTGGGGCGGAACGGTTTGGCGTTGATGTTAAGTATATTGAAGAGATTCAGCCCCTTCAGGATCTCACGATAATTCCCTGCACGCCCGAGTTCGTTGTCGGGGCGGTAAATATTCGAGGACGAATTACTCCGGTTATCGATATAAAAGTATTTTTTGATATGCCTAGGAGCGATGTGATCAGTCAAGACAAGGTCATAGTCTTACAGGTTGGAGAGAAACACTTTGGCATCATTGCGGACAACGTGGAAGATGTCATGAACCTGGCAACTGAGGAAATCGGATCGCAACTGGCGACTCTGTCGGGGGCTCATGAAGAGTTTATTCAGGGAGTCGCCGATTCTCAAATAATAATTTTAGACATCAAGAAATTGGCGAACGATAGACGCATGGTAGTCCATGAGAACGTCTAGGTCCAAGAAGGAGAGAAAAATGGTGAAAAATGTATTCGGAGGTCTGCGGACAAGACTGATTCTTGGTTCAGTTATTATCGCGACGATAGCTTTACTGACAGCTGCATTTGCTTATTCGCAACTGAATGGCGTGATTAGCACGCTGAGTGATGAGGCGATAGTTCAGTTGGAAGGGCGCGGCGTTATGGAACATGCCTCCTATGAAATTTTAAAACTCAACGAGCCTACCTTGACTTATCTTCTCTACTTTGGCGACGAAGAGAACATGGCAAAGACAAGAGAGGTCTTTGATGAAGTAGCTGTAGATGTAGTCAGTGATGTCGAAGAAGCAGCCGCGGCGATGCCGGACAAAGCCGGGGAGAAATTGCTGCTCGGTGTGGCCGAAGAAACAAAAGAATTAGTATCCAAAGCTGAAACACTGCTAGCTGTAGCTGATCAAGAAAAGATGGTCGGTCCTAAAACAAATGCTGCTTTGACTGAGTATGGCGAAGCTAGGGACAAAATGCTTAGTGAAGTCAAAGCAATTAGGAAAGCCAAGGTTGCCTCGGCGGAGAAAAGTGTCAAAGAGGCGACAGCGAACCAAGATTCAGCGGCCCGTCTCATTAAAATAATCGCTTTGATAGCCGTTGGTCTAGCAGCAGCAACCGGATATTTGATGGCCCGATTCGTCCATCGTCCGGTTTTAAATCTAATCCAGGCTGTTCGTCGAATTGACGAAGGCGACTTGGAAACAAAAGCAGAAAATAGCTCTATCAATGAATTTAATATTTTGGCCATGGCTTTTAACGAGATGACCGGCAACTTAAAACAGATGATTGAGTCTGAGAAGACGGTCAAGGAGCATCTCCAAACAACTGTTGGGCAATACCGGGGCTTTGTTGATCAGGTTGCCGCGGGTGATCTGGCGGTCAGACTATCGGTAAACGGCAACGAAGACGAACTCGCCTCACTGGGGCGGAATCTGAACAAAATGGTGGCATCGTTGAATGATATGACCGGAAATATTTCGTTGGCAACGACCGACATCACATCGGCGTCGTCAGAGATTTTTGCGGCCACGTCTCAACATAATTCGGGCGCAAGCGAACAAGCGGCAGCTATTAATCAAACGACCGTTACAGTTGATGAAGTTCGCCAGACTGCCGAGCAAACCACTGAACGAGCGCAGTTCGTGGCCCAGTCGGCGAAGAAATCAGTCGAAATCTCCAATGAAGGTATGGCGGCTGTTGATCAGACAGTGACAGGGATGAATCAAATAAAAAATAAAGTTGAGCAGATCGCGGCTAATATTATTGCGCTTTCCGAACAGACTCAGCAAATCGGCGAAATAATCTCTACCGTAAACGATATCGCCGAACAGAGTAACCTATTGGCTCTCAATGCTTCTATTGAAGCCGCTCGGGCCGGTGAGCAAGGCAAAGGCTTTGCCGTTGTCGCATCCGAAGTGCGGAACTTAGCCGAGCAATCACAACAGGCCACGTCACAGGTAAGAGCGATATTGGACGATATCCAGAAAGCGACGAATACCGTTGTTATGGTGACCGAGGAAGGTACTAAGCACGTGGATTCCGGGCTGGATAAAGCGGAGTCAGCCGGTGGCACTATTAAGGCTTTAGCCGGTTCAATAAACGAGGCTTCTGAAGCCGCGCAACAGATTGTTGCCTCAGTAGAGCAACAAGCGGCTGGTATGGATCAGATAGCTGCGGCTATGACCAATATTAATTTATCAACCAACCAATCTCTGGTTTCGACAAAGCAAACTGAGGAAGCGACCCAGAAAATGGTCGACCTTGGAGACAGACTAAAGGATATGGTTTTGACGTACAAGACGAGTGCTTAAGGAGTCAGAAATGTCAAAAACGGAAGACACGATATCCCAGCAATTAATAGCCACATTTAGACTTGAGGCCGATGAGCATCTTCAAAACCTCAACAGGCTCCTTTTGAAGGTGGAAAAGGGCCAAGATCCTGATGTGCTGCAAACGCTTATCGAGGATATGTTTCGAGAGGCCCACAGCCTAAAAGGGGCCGCGCACGCGGTTGACGCGACCTTTATGGAAGTGATCGCGCACGGGCTTGAGAATGTATTCGCTACTGCAAAGCGAGGCGAAATAATCACGACTCCCGCTCTTTTCGACACTCTCTATGAGGCGCTGGATCAGATATCCGCG
>JAUVQD010000245.1 GCA_030598355.1 Actinomycetes bacterium | reverse complement strand
GAGCCGAGCGCCTATGTATATTCCGACGAAAGCCGGCAAAATCAAGGCTGTGGCCGTAGCCTTCGTGAGGAAAGCTAGGGTTAAAAAGAAAAACAGATAAAAAGCAGTGAGCAAACTCGGTTTTTGCCCGAGCTTGATGCCAAACACGAGGATAAATGGGGCAATTGCCGCCACTAAACTATCTGCCAAACCTAATCTATTATTGAATACCACGTAAGGTATAACCGCATATATCCAGGCGGCCGCCAATCCCACCCGCGCGTCCCAGATCATTGACCCCGCTTTATATAGACCGAGAATTCCGATAACCCCGCTAGTGGCGGCGACAATCCGTAAGCCAAGAACTGGATTATTTATTATCCGCGCGACCACCGCGGATACCCAATAAAATAAAGGAAGCTTCCCGTCGGAGAAAGATACCAACCAGTTTTGACCTTGTATCAGCTGAAGCCAATGACCATAGATCGCTTCATCGTTGAAGATGGGCAGTGAGCTCAGGCGAACAATGCGTAGCAGGGAGCCAACGAGGACGCTCAAAGCCAACCAGAGAGTTCTTGGGGCTGAGGATAGGTTATCGACCGTAGAGGCCTCTGAGGTCATTAATGCGAACTCTGGCCAAGTCGCTTAGCATTCCCAACCCATCCGGAATAGGGCTTACGCGAGTATCTGCTGAATTGCTCCATGTGATCGGTACCTCCATGATTTTGAATCCAAGCTTGGTCGCAATATACAATACCTCCACATCAAACCCAAAACCATCCAAACTTTGGCGAGCAAATGTTTCTTTAGCGGCATTTTTCGAGAATCCCTTAAATCCGCACTGGGTGTCATTTATTCCCCGGACAACCGCTGCCTTAACCGCTATATTGTATAGCTGACCCATCAACTCCCGGCGACGCGATTGACGGATTTTAATATTTGAATCGGCCAGGGCGCGAGAGCCAATGACTATATCTGCCTTCATAAGCTGCGGCAGGCACTTCTTGATCTCCTCAATTGGTGTGGACAGGTCGGCATCTGTGAAGAAAACATGGTTTCCTTTTGCGGCGAGCATTCCCCTTTTGACCGCGTACCCTTTTCCACGGTTGACTTCATTTCTAATCAACGTTACTGAGTCGCCGGCCCCATCCATAGCGGCCCGCGCAGCCTGATCTGTTTTATCGGAGCTACCGTCGTCGACTACTATCAACTCCCAGGAATAGTCCTGATCACTAAAGAACTTAGTAGCTTCGCTGATTGCGTTCGGGATCTGGTGGACTTCATTGAATGCTGGAATAACCAGTGAGACATCGACGTTCACTCGTTTACAACCTCCCCAAAGGATAAAAACACTAACTTTAGGACAGGTAGTTATTTTCTTATTTGGGAAGCTTTGAAACCGTTAGATGTTCTTTCGCCAAATCTTCAATGCTTTTTCTCGCCAAAGATCGGCTTTTCTGAAATGAACCGCTACTTCTTCATTGAGGGTATCTATCCGAGCTCCAAACCAGCCGCCCGGATCAGCCAAGACCCGCTTTCGCGCGGCTTTGGCCACTTTATTGCCGAGGAGATTATTCTCGCGGGCAAGCTTATTATATTCTTCAATCTTCTTCTCGTTGCCAGCGTCAGCCATCTTTGTCACGCTCGCGGTCCACCTGCGCCCCATGGCTAATGCCGGCAAGATTGAATCCACCCCTGCGTCTGGCACTTGTTTGTCAGCTTCGGACAATAGCGCGTCGGCCTCGCTGAAAAGTAGATCGGCCGCAGTGGCGCTGTCTTTGGCTTCACTGAATTCATTGTTGTTGCTCCTGGTAATAGCCTCGTTGGCTTTTTCAAAAGCCTCGTTGAACTTGTTTGAAGCTATCTCCACGTTCTTTATCATTTTGTTCATCTTGTCGATTTCTTTCATTTCCGCTTCCAGCTCTTCTGCTCCTTCATGAGCATATTTGGCGCTTTTGTTCGAGAAAGCAGCCGCCCTCTTCTCCCACCAGATAAATGAAGATTTTTCCATGCGTTCAAAAGCCCGCTCGGCCGCAGTCAAATCTGTTAAAGCAGGTGGAATCTTGCGACTAATTTTTCTAGCGGCTGAGCCAATATTGCCTGAATCTTTTGTGATCTTGATTTTCGCTAGATCATCCAAAGAGTGGTCTAGCTTAGTGAAGGCACTATCGTAGCGATCGTAGCCGGTTTGAAAATAATGGTCGACTGTACGTGATTGCATAAATAAAAACGCGAAGATCGCCAGAGCAGCCAGAAGGATCGAGACAATCAATATGATGATAGCCAACTTTAAGCGAGAGAGACTTTTTGGTTCCACTTTTACTTCATCGAGAACAGGCTGGGACAGAAATACTCACCTCGGGTCTATTCTAGCCGAAATCTTTCGCAATTTTAAAAAACATTATATCTGTTACATCACAAATATTCATGGGGATATCTTAAATCGTGAAAAACAAAGCTATCATAGTGCTTTTGGGATTACTGCTGGCATTCGGTATGCTCCTATTCACAGGTCAACTCAACACGAATCAAATACCAAAATATAGAGGGTCTTCACCGGATAAGAAAAGTGCCAAGAAAAGCGAAAAACCCATCAAAAAAGCCTGGGTGTCGTCGGCAATCTTCTCTGGTGGTGAGCCCGGCCAAACAGATGTCTTTAACGTACCGAAGGGGCCCTGGCGGCTTAGCTGGGAAGTAGACGGCTCACCAAACTCAGCCAGCTTGGCGCTGACAGTCTTCACAGGCAACGGTG
>JAUVQD010000042.1 GCA_030598355.1 Actinomycetes bacterium | reverse complement strand
GCTCAGTCGCTTTTTCAACTACCGTGTCGAACTTTCGACCCTTAGGCAAACCCTGAAAGAGCGCCAGGCTGACCTCCGGTTTATCAGGATTCCGAGTAGCAACGATCGTCGCAATAATAGAATCTGCGCCTATCTCCGAGATCACGCAATCAAACTCAGTAGCCGACTCATCAAGCAAGACTATCTTTGAGCCAACCTCAAGCCTCAAGACATCTTTAATATGATGAACGTCCGAGCCGGTAATCCGGGCTCGTTCAACATCAATCGCGCTGCTATTGATAAAAAACCTATGCATACCAAGTAGTGTCGCAAAAGACCGGGGATTAAGGCAAGGGGCGATACATGGGGGTCAGGTCTTGCAATGCCACATTTTAGTGTTCTAGCTGCAACAATGTCTCACGTCGTAAGAAGAAGTTGACTTTCGCAAGCAAGTCCTTTACCTTAAGACAATACTACAAGGTGCGTATGTTGCTTATGAAAGAGTTCTTTAGTAGCCACTCGATCGTCTCGATTGTCTCAGGTGTGCTGGCAGTATTTCTTGCTTTTGTCTATCTATCTTTAAGCAGCGCTGCTGACAATCAAAGGCTGGCGAAAGAAATATCGTCACTAAGAAATCCAATCTCGGTTGTTGTTGCAACCCGTGATATTGGGCGAGGCACGCGCTTGACCAAGAAAGATCTTCAGATCGTGAAAGTGCCGAAAGCTTATCTAAAAGCGGGCTTTATAAAAAACAAAGACCAGGTTATCGGCAAGGAGGTTTTGACTGAAATCTACGGGAGCGAGGTCATAATTCCAAAGCGGATATCTGGCAATCAGAGCACTCGTGCTTCTTTGGGTATTCGTCTAGGAAGAGTAGCCGTAGCTGTTGGCATAGACGAGATTAGCGGTGTTGCCGGTGGAATTCGACCAGGGGACAGAGTCGATGTCTTTATCACAGACTAAGAGGACGGACGCACGAGCTTAATTTACAAGAACATCACAGTAATCGGTATTGGCGGAGTTTATCCATATAGTCTAACCGACAACTCGGAAAACATCCGAGACAGCGGAGAGCGATATAGCAGCAACATGAATGTGGTTTTAGAGTTGACTCGAAGCGCAGCTCGCAAACTTACTGAGGCCTCTGAGAACGGAAAACTAAAACTAGCATTGTGTGCCGCCGAGGCATCAGAAATATTCTAAATTGGTAACGATCAGATAGAAAGGTTAAGCAACTGAGGTCAAAAGTATTTGTCGCCGCGCGGCCAGAAATTTTGGAATCAGTAGTGAAGCTTCTTGACGAGCTAGAAGAGTTCAGTATTTCAGGCACAGCAACAAATGGAGAAGAATGCATTATTCGATTGTCCGATAATAATGCTGACATCGCTTTGGTTGATTTTTCTTTGCCTAAGATATCAGGAGTTAAAGTTGTCGAGTTTGTTTCAAAGAATAATCCACAAATAATTTCGGTGCTATTGTCTGAAAAATCTAATCAGGATTTCTATAGAAGCGGCATGTTGGCAGGAGCGCGGGAATTTATCGTCACACCTGTTAGCAGCGAGGAACTTGGTTTCGCGTTGGACCGCGTGACTCAGATAGCGGGCGGATCAAAAACAGAACGCCGGATGCATGGATATAAGGGTGAAAACATCGCAAAGGATGGGCGAATCCTTATAGCGGCCAGCGGTAAAGGAGGCACGGGTGCTTCTTTCATTTCGGCGAATTTAGCTCGCATAATATCGGAGCGGGATAAAGGGTCTCGAGTGGCCATAGTGGATTTCAACCTTCGCACCGGCAATTTAGCGACCATTTTCAATATCCATCCTTCAAAAACATTAAAAGATCTTATGCCGGTCATTTCTGAGCTGGAACCGGATTTGCTAATGTCTGTAGGTCAAAAACTCACAGCGAATCTCGATCTTTTCGCCGCCCCACAGGAAATTGAGCTGCACAACTTGTTTACGAGCGAGCAGACGAATCTGTTAATTGAGTGTTGGCGGCGGTCGTACGATTTAACGATTATTGATGTCGGGATCAATCTCGATGAAGCAAGCTACAATTTCTTCGAGGCATCTGACCTTACTTTAGTAACTCTAGTGGCAGATGTCCTGTCTGTAAAATCGGCCAAACGTTTAGTAGATTATCTCGGAGATCAGGGACTAAGCAAAAACAATATCCTAGCTGTCATGAATAGGTGGGAAGAACTTTTTCTCCCACCGGAAAGAGTCGCTCGCCATATCGGAGTCAATGACTTCGCCAGTCTTCCTGAAAGCACTAGCGTCCGCATCCTGTTAGAGGAAGGTCGTTTGCTAGAGGATGCAGATGAAACGGATCTGAGGTTTGCGGTTGATGGTTTGATCGAATCGGTATGCCGCAAGCTTTCAATGGTAGAGAATGTCCATGTCAACTAATCTTATCAACTCCCAGAGGACGTCATCAGGTCAAATCCCAATAAACGCAGTGCGCCACATAAGATCCAACCTTTATGCCGAGATAGCTCCTGCGGAGATATTGAGAAGATTAAAGATTAATGCTGCGCAAGTTCGAAAAGAACTCAAAAGCGAAGTACTTAATCTAATTGCGCAAGAAAAAATGGTGTTAACGCGAAGCCAAAAGGAACTTATCGTCAAACGTGTTCTAGACGATGTCCTTGGCTACGGACCAATCGAGCCTCTTCTGGCTGATGCTTCAATTAGCGAAGTGATGATCAATGGCCCGTACATGATTTTCATTGAGAAGAACGGACGCCTCGAACGGACCGAGCATGCATTTGAGGACGTTGACCATCTCATGAATGTCATTGATAAAATAATCGCTCCATTGGGTCGAAGAGTTGACGAGAGTAGTCCCATGGTTGATGGGCGACTTCCCGACGGTTCCCGCGTTAACGTGATCATTCCTCCTGTAGCATTGACTGGCCCGACAGTCACGATCAGAAGATTTGGTTCCAAAGTTTTCTCGTATGAAGAACTTGTGGAAAACAAAACAATCCCCGACTCTCTGATTAATGTATTGCCGAAGGCCATTGAGGAGCGTCAAAACATTATTGTCACGGGCGGCACGGGTTCAGGTAAAACGACCTTATTAAATGCTCTATCTGGTTTGATCTCGCCAAGAGAGCGTATTGTCACAATTGAAGACGCCGCTGAACTCAAATTCTCACAACCCCATGTGGTCAGCCTGGAAAGTAGGCCAGCGAATATTGAGGGCCGTGGACAAATAAAGATACGAGACTTAGTTATAAATGCTTTACGTATGCGGCCAGACCGTATTGTGGTTGGTGAAGTGAGGGGTGGTGAAGCTCTGGATATGTTGCAGGCCATGAATACAGGCCATGACGGCTCTCTAACAACTGCTCATGCAAATTCACCGCACGAAGCCTTGTCAAGACTTGAGACGATGGCCTTGATGTCGGGGCTTGAGTTGCCAATAGCTGCAATACGTCAGCAAATCGCGGGCGCTTTTGACCTTATTATTCATGTAGAGCGTCAAAGTGATGGGGCTAGAAAATTGATCGCTGTTGATGAGGTCTCGGCTGTCAAAAATGGTGAGATCGGGCTAAAAACTATCTACAAATCTCGGAAATCAAAATGATTATTGTCGTCAAGTTTGGATTAGCGCTATCCGTTGGAACGTTCCTATTCTTAGTCGTTGAGAAAGCAATAGAAGTTCCGGCGAAATACCGGCGGTGGGTAAGGATAGAAACCCGTTTGCTAGATGATCAGGTACAAAAACCAGCGATCGCGGTTCAAAAATGGGTAAGCGAATGGCTTCTAAGGACCCGGTTGATTAAAAGCTTGATCACACCTTTACGCAATGCTGGATTTGAGAATCCTGAAAAACTAGCTTTTCACCTCGCGATCTCAGGCTTAGGTGTCTTCGCGGTCTCAATGATTTGGCTGGGATCATTTTTGAAGACCATGGCTTTACTGGGCGCGGCCGCGTTAGCGATTTACATATGGGCGCAAAGACGGCTAAGTGAAAGGATCGAAGAATTTGGGCGCCAATTACCTTTGATCTTTAAGCAAATTGCTGGTGGCCTTTCTGCGGGCATGTCGATTCAGCAAGCAATAAGTCACACTGTGGAGCAGGTCAATAGCCCCGGACGCGAAGAGCTAAGAACTGTGATTGAGCAAGTATCTTTGGGCATGTCGTTGGACGAGGCGCTGGATCGAATGTATCAAAGGGTACCGTTGAACGAATTAAAGATGGTTATTATGGGCTTGTCTATTCAACGACGCGCCGGCGGAAATCTGATTAAGATGATTGAATTAACAGTTGCAGCTATTGAGGAGAAGCGCCGGCTAAAGAAGAATCTAGAAATTCAAACCGCGCAAGCAAAGCTGTCAGCAAAAGTGATCGGTTCATTGCCGTTTCTAATACTAATTGGTGTGATGGTTATCGATCCTTCATATATGGAACCTTTGTTCACAACCCCCGCTGGTCTCACGATGCTTTCTGTTTCAATCGTCGCCGAGTTCCTTGGCTTTCTGATGCTCGGTCGTATCTTGGAGATTAAAGTATGAGAACTTTTGATTTCTTAATTCCGATCATTAGCATTGCGATTGGTTTTTCGGTTATGAAAACTGTTTCGAAAATCGAGTTGAGTTGGCGTTGGCGCAATTCCCTTGTCCGTATTAATGAGTCAAGGATCTTGAGCAATGCAGGTCGCCTTTCAGTTGTACAGATAAAACTTATCAAAGAATGCACGCTAGCTTCTTTTGGATTTCTGACCGGTCTAATTGGAGCGGGTTCGTTTGTATTAGGTGTGGTCATGGCAGTGAGTGCTCTGTTTTTGTTTCGTATGTTTTCGAAATATCAGAGGTATGGGAAAGCGAAATTGCGACGCGCTTCCGTTATAGAAACCCTTCCGGACTTCGCAGACATGGTAGCTATTGCGATTGACGCAGGACTAAGTTTTGATAGAGCAGCTTGGATCTATTGCCAGAAATTCGATAACTCTGTATCTGAAATGTTTAGATCCGCAATGGACGAAATTGAGATTGGAAAAGCGCGGCGCAAAGTATTCATTGAAACGGCGGAAAAGAGCGACATTGATGAGGTCAGGTGGTTTATCGCCGCTCTCTTACAAACAGAGAAGCTTGGGACATCCTTAGCAGAGGTCTTGAGAGACCAAGCTAAATCCGGACGCGCACATCAAAAAGAAGTGGCGCAAGAACTTTCAGCAACAGCTCCAGTTAAGATGCTCTTCCCAATTGCGGGATTAATATTGCCGTCCCTTTTGATCGTCATAATCGGGCCGGCATTTTTGCATTTCTTGAAGTGACAAAGGAGGAATGATGAGAAAGATCATGAGTTCAGAAATGGGGTCAATTCTAACAGAATACGGTCTTTTGTTGGTGATCGTAGCCCTAAGTTTGGTGGCAGTTCTAGGTCTTTTCCGCGATGATCTCGCCAGCAAATTTAACGAGATACGCGCGGAAGTATCAGGTGTGAGCATTAAGCGATAACGGATGCTGAAAAAAGAACATGCTTTGTTCGGACTTTTACTGGGATTAACCGCAATGGTTGTGCTTTACGTGTTTTCGTTACAGCAAAAACCAAAAGAGTTGGCCTTAGTTGATCCCGAAATCAAGATTAACGAGCCATCAAGCAAAAAGGCATTGGTTGCGAAGGTATCAGAAAGTGTGGCGGATATTGTTATGGTACCGCCGCGAACATCAGTGCTTAGCGAAAAGCAAAAAAATGAAGGGGACATTAAGGAATCGTTTGTCCTTCTTGAGTCGGAGCTAACACCCGATGAGCTGCAACTGTTCTACACGGATTTGTTGCTTGAGGATTGGATAGTTTGGCGCGACAGTTTGACTGAAGGTATTGGGTGGAGCGGGGTATTTTTGCAAATTGATGACAAGGAAAGGCGATTGGCAGTGTTTGCCGTGATCAAGAAAACGGGGTTTGCCTCCCAGGATGCGCTTATAACACGAATATCAATATATAAGGTTGAAGAAGTTTGAGGTCCGATGGTGAAAAAGGGCAGGCGATGATTGAATACGCGCTGATAACAGTAACCTTCATGGCGATTCTGCTAGTCATGCTAAACGTTGCCGAACCAAGTCTCTTTAGCAGGTGGACTACCAAGGTCAAAAGCGTGTTCTTTATATCAGTCAATAGCACCCAGGACATCCAAGGCGTGACTGATGAAATGCAGCGTAGATGAACGCAGTGCCTAAAGAAGGGCATGGATTCCGGCGGAGTGGTCAGGAAGGGGCTATGGCTGTAGAGTTGGCGCTGGCATTGCCAATCCTCTTATTAATAATTTTCGGCATATTTCAATTAGTTTTTATCGTGAATACGCGTACTATTTTAGATCATGCGGCTTACGAGGGAATGAGAACAGCGATTGTTATCAACGATCGATCGGTAGCATTAAGAAGGGTTCGCCAGATTGTGAGCGCTTCCCCAAAAGGGTCAGGATTTTTGGTTGGGGAGCCAAAATTGTCCGTAGAAGAAAGCGGAAAACGAGTCACGGTTATTGTTGTGGGCAAGATGATGCTCCTCCCGTTTATTCGGCAAACGACCGCGGCGCTTGGCGGCAGCGAATCAATCGGTATCACGGTCAGGGCTAGCGGAAGGCGCGAGCCCTATGTGGGCCTTTAAGGGCTGAAGTAAAAGTGAAGAATTTTCATCTCTGGCATAATGAGACAGGCACGACTCTTCCTCTGTTCATCGGCATGATCGTACTCGTGTTCATCCTCTTAATGACGACGTTGGCGATAACGGAAATGGCCATTGAGCGCACAAGGCAGCAAAGTAGTGCTGACCTTGCCGCTCTTGCCGGAGCCAATGCACTCTGTAAGGCCACAGAAACGAAAAGAGTGATAGATTTCTCCATCTGGGCAAGAAATGCCACGCTTGATGCACTTTATCTGGCCGCCGCCATAGCTTCAATATCAAGCGCTGGAGCGGGATCCGCTTCATTTAAGGTGCCACTAGATTTTCAGAAAGCAACGATAAAACCAGTTGAGGCGCTCGAGAGAACGAAGGCTGCTGTCGTTAAGTCGGCGATGGTTTACTCCGCGGCTAATGGTATGTCGGTGGTCAAGGCAAACGACAAGAAGAACTCCGGGCTGGTAGTTCCGGTTCCACTTTTTACAGAAAAATCCGGACCAAGTCAGCGCCAGAAAGATTTGACGAAAATGATTGCGACATATGAAGGTCGAATTGACCAGTCAAAAGGCGAAATGAACGAGGCGATCTTAGAATATGAAGAAAAGAAAACGCAGTTGCTCCAAGATGGCCTGAAGAAACCAGCGATGAAAAAACATCGTGATGTCAGAAGATTGCGCAGCAAAGTTCATGAAACGAGTGGACGTGTTGGAGGTTTGATGAGTCAAAGGAACCGCCGGCGTCGCGAACTTGACCGGCTCAAGAACAAGGACAGTGGATCAGGAAGCCTCCAGGACAAAGTTGTAGCTGTTGTCTATCATCCGAGCACGCTTATTCCTTTCACGTCCATGCTCGGTGGAATAGAAACCGGGGACAACATTGCGATAGCCGCAGCTGTTGTCGCAGATACACCAGACGACATGATAATTGGAGAGGACGCAATCAAAAATCTCTTCTCAAAAAATAAAGCCCTGAAGGTCATGTCTGGCGGGATGGGGCGCATTCTTGACTCTATCAATCTAGTTGGCCACAAAGCCAGAAGGCTAGAAAGTGACTATGGCGTAATGGGTGGATACGTAGGTCAAGCGCTTGATAAAATTGGCATAATGCCGCCATCTATCACGCAGACCAGACCTGCCCTGATCAGTGTAGAAAAAGCGGTCGCGGACAAGAACGGAATATACGAACTAATTAGAGCGATTGAATCAAATTGAGATTCTTTGACGAAAAAGGTCAAGCCCTAGTTGAGTTGGCCATATTAACTCCAATACTTCTTTTTGTCATGATAGCCGTGGTTGGTTTGGCCCAGGCCGGGCAGAGAAAAGCTGTGGTCACAAGGGCCGCTGCAGCCGCCGCTCGGGTAGCGGTGGTTAGGGAAGACCTGGCAAAGAGCGAAGCCTTGGCTGTGCTTAGAGAATCAGATCCATCGATTACTTCACGAGACATCGCTGTTTCTGTCATTTCTGTCGAAAAGGGCTACATTCCCTTTTCATCCCCGAAACGTGTGGATGTATCATACAAATATCGTCCATTGTCTGGGTTTGGTTGGAACCCAACCTTCCATTTAAGATCCAGCTTTGTCTATGACAAGTGGTCAAACGGTATTTTGTTTGACGTACCCTAGGAAGGCTAATAATATAAACATGACTGGAGGTTGGTAATATGGCGAAAGGTACTGCAATAAAAGTGATAGGGGGCCTGGCATTATCGGCAATTGGCGTTGGCATAGCTATTTCAAAATGCCCACCGTGTCGGGATCGCTTCAAAAAAATGATGATGGAAAACATGAAAACAAAGATGCCCGAGATGATGGAGAAGTGCATGAAGGCTCTCGGCCCTGAGATGCGAACAGAGATGGTGGCCCACTGCAAAACTACGCTTGATGAGGTAAACAAGAAGATCGAGGATGAAACTACTGAAGGTCAAGACGCTTCCTAATAAAGGAACGCATCTTGACAAATTCAGGATAGTCAAAGAAAAAACGCCACTTATCCATAACAATGCCACGACCATTTGTCTTATCTTTTAAGACAAAGTTTGCCCATGATTCTGAAATGTCTTCGCCCGGCCCCTTGGCAGCCTCAAAAAAGATAAATCTCTTCTCATCTTCATACAAAAGAAGATCGTATTCATCGTAGCTTTTGAAAGATCAGATATAAGGTCTGACGCGATGCGATAGAAGGAGTTGGCCGAAAGCAG
>JAUVQD010000062.1 GCA_030598355.1 Actinomycetes bacterium | reverse complement strand
GAATGCGCCAAGAATTGTAGCGACTTTGGGTGTCATTGGAATCATTTCCGGTGGTTTATTGGCCTGGGCCAATGGGGCTTCGGAACCACAGATAATTGAGAACAGAAGAAGAGAAACAAAAGAAGCTGTTCTTTCTGTATTGCCGAAAACAAAGACGGTACAGAGGATTAAGATCGATGGACTGATTTTGCATCAAGGAAAAGACGCGGGCGGTCAATCAACCGGGTACGCTTTTCAGACTGTAGCCACGGGCTTTCAGGGGGATATAGTTATGATGGTCGGCATAGACCGGGACTCAGAGAAGCTTTCAGGGATTAAGATTTTGGAAAATATCGAAACTCCGGGCTTAGGAAATCGAATTGATGAGGTCAAGTTCACAGACCAATTTTCCGGGTTAAACGGGCTGATGCAAATAGATCTGGTAAAAAACGAAACAGCGCAAAAATCCAAGAATGAAGTTGAGGCAATTACCGGCGCGACGATTTCTTCCCGGGCGGTAGTGGCGGGCTTGAACAAAAATGTGAAGAAAGTCATAGGGGCGTTAAAAAAGAGGTGACATGGAACTTAAAGATGATCTGAAAAGAGGTCTTTGGGATCAAAATCCGATGTTCAGGCTGCTCATTGGGTTGTGTCCGACACTGGCTGTGACCAATTCTGTTATCAACGGATTATCGATGGGACTGGCCACTTTTTTTGTTCTGGTAAGCTCCAGCACAATTATTTCGATCATTAAGAAGTGGATACCAGCGCAGGTGCGGCTGGCCTCGTATGTGGTGATAATTGCCACATTCGTTACCATGGCCGACATGTTTCTGGCGGGGTATTTTCCCGTTATCAGCAAGGCTCTTGGACCCTATGTTCCATTGATAGTTGTCAATTGTCTTGTTTTGGGAAGAGCGGAAACGTTTGCGTCAAAAAACCCGGTTCCAAACGCAGTAGCGGACGCCGTCGGTATGGGCTTGGGATTTACTTGGGGTCTGGTGCTGCTTGGAGCGATAAGAGAGATTATGGGATCTGGGCGTTTGTTTTCAATTCAATTACTGGGCAACTGGTTTCAGCCGTGGTTGATCATGGTTCTTCCGGCCGGAGCGTTCTTTACTTTAAGCATCACACTGGGAGTAATCAATCATATTAGCGGCAAAAAAGGAGAAGCGAAACATCAGCACTGATCGAAATGGATTAGAGGAAGAATGAAGCTAATACTGATTTTTATCTCGGCCAGCCTGGTGAACAACTTTGTTTTTACCTATTTTCTTGGAATCTGTCCTTTTGTGGGCATGTCCAAGCGCGTTGAGACTGCGATCAGTATGGGAATGGCGACCACATTTGTTATGACGCTAACAGGCGGAATAACCTGGCTGATAGAAACTTACATCTTGGATTATTTCGGCGTCGCTTATCTGAGATATGTGGCTTACATTATCGTTATCGCTTCACTTGTGCAGTTTGTTGAGATGTATATAAGAAAGACTTCTCCAAATCTATATCAAACCTTGGGGATATTTCTGCCCCTGATAACTACTAATTGCGCGGTACTTGGATTGGCGCTCTTTGCCATCCTTCGGGACTACAACTTTATTGAAAGTATCGCGTATGGCTTTGGCGCGGGGGTCGGTTTTACCATAGCTATTACTATTATGGCCGGAATTCGTGAAGAGCTACGCTTCTCTGACGTTCCAAAAGCCATGCAGGGGCCAGCGATAACGCTGATGGTTGCCGGGCTTCTGGCTCTGGCTTTCATGGGCTTCTCCGGTTTTTTGACCATATGAATTTAAATAAATACAAGATGGGTTGTATTTCGTGGGTAATTCGGTAATTCGGGGACACAATACTTAATTCGAACCCCAGATTAAGTATTGTGTCCCCGAATTACCAAGTATTGTGTCACCGAAATACGCGATGGCTTTAATAGACATATTTGACCGCTGATTCTACAATAGAAGTTTGATTTCTAATTATTAATGAATCGAGATGAAGCTTATGTCTGATTTAATTGCACCAATTGTCAGCATGGGCGCGATAGGCGCCGTATTAGCTCTGATATTAGTAATCGCCGATAGAAAACTGCGTGTTAAGGAAGATCAGCGTGTCGAGAAGATCCAGGAATTATTGCCCGGATCAAATTGCGGCGCGTGCGGAGCGCCGGGATGCCGTCAATTCGCAGAGCAGCTGGTTTCAGGTGAACAAAGTCCGGCTGGTTGCATGGCTGGCGGCCCTGAAGTGGCAAAAAAAATAGGCAGTTTATTGGGAGTCGAGGTCAAAGTTGGATTGGCGCAAAAAGCGCGTGTGCTGTGTCTTGGAGGCAACCTAGAGTCTCAACCACGAGCTCAGTACGAGGGTGTCCGGGATTGTCAGGCCGTGACCTTGCAAAGCGGCGGAGACAAAAGTTGCGTATACGGTTGTCTTGGCTATGGGAGTTGCGCGAGGGCTTGTCCTTTTGACGCAATAGAAATGACTGACAATGGCTTGCCTTTTGTTGATGATTTTCTCTGCACAGGTTGTGAAATTTGCGTGGCGGCTTGCCCTCGGCACCTAATGGCCATGAAGACTGAGGAGACCAAAATACTAGTCGGTTGTTCCTCACTGGAAAAAGGGAAAGCAGTTAAGCAGGTATGCGCTCGTGGTTGTATCGCCTGCAAGCTTTGTGTCAAAGTTTGTCCGCAAGATGCTATCGTCATGGATGGCAATCTACCGGTCATAGATGATAAAAAATGCGATGATTGTGGCATTTGTGTGGAAAAATGTCCGACCGATTCACTCGTTGAGAATCTTAGCAATCAATTAAACAGGGTTTCTGAGAAAAAGAAAGCAGTCTAACAGAGGCTAAAGATTTGTTAACCGTTTGGGACAGAGCGCTAATTGTGGCAGTGATGGCTATGGCTGCCCTCAGCTTCTTTCTTTTACCAAAGGCGATCGGCGCCGCCGGCAGGGAACGAGCGGTTATCATTCAAAGCGGGTCCAGGCCGATTCAGTCATTTCCCATAAACGAGGATCGTGTTATCAATATTGATAGACAGGATGGGTTTTGCGTTGTGCAGGTTAAGGCAGGCCGGGTGCGCGTAAAGAACTCAGATTGTCCTAAGAAATTATGTAAATCCCAAGGTTGGATAGATGACATTGGTGAGCCAATAGTTTGTTTGCCGCATCAGACAGTCATTAATGTTTCATCAAAAAGCGCGGAAGGGAGCAAAGTGGATGCTGTGGTCAGATAATGAAACCACTTAGGAATATTGTCTGGCTGTCTATGCTGCTTGGCGTCGGGATCATAGTGCAAGCGGTTGAGGCGCTGTATCTGCCCTCGCTGATAATACCGGGCGCGAAACTCGGGCTGGCAAACTCAATAACATTACTGGTCATGATCATGTTTACGTGGAAGGATGCAGTTTTACACGTAGCGGTAAGGGTTTTGACGGTCTCCCTTATAACAGGGACCTTCTTGTCTACAACATTTTTATATAGTCTGGCGGGCGGCCTCGCAAGTACGTTTGTGATGATAATCTGGCTGCGATATTTTTATGGAGCGTTTAGCTTCGCGGGCGTTAGCCTAATGGGCGCGTTAACGCACAATATTACCCAGCTGCTTCTATCAGTGTTGATATTGGGGCACATCGGAATCATGACTCTTCTGCCTTGGCTTATTTTTATGGCAATAATAACAGGGGTCCCGAACGGTCTAATGGTCAATGTGCTCGAGCCGAGACTCGAGAAAGCAACCGCTCAATTACTGAACACGTAGTTGGCTAAAGACTAGGGCCATCCAGAGCAAATGTCTCTTTTAATCTTGTCTTTTTGCGTTGGTTGGTTTAACCTATATAAGCTGGAAGTTCGATATCTTCGTGAGCGTGAGATTTGACTGCTGCTGTCGACAAATCAGTAACAAAACATATAACAACCAAAGAACTTCCGGAGTCGATAAGACCTCGCGAGCGGTTGGCGTTAAATGGTGCCGAAAAAATGTCGGACACTGAACTAATAGCGATAATTTTAGGAACGGGAACGCGCGGAATAAATTCCATGCGGATGGCTGAAAAACTAATGGCGGGGTTTAAGAGGATAGGGCGGCTCGGCGCGGCGGATTATAGTGACGTGTCAGCCGTTAGCGGAATTGGGCCGGCAAAAGCAGCGCAACTTCTAGCAGCGGTAGAACTTGGAAAAAGAGTTAGCTATGAGGAGCCAAACAAGAAGATATCTTTGACATCACCAGGTAGAGTTGTCGAAATGTTAATTCCTAAAATGCGAAACTTAGAAGAAGAGCATTTTGTGGCTTTGATTGTAAATACGAAAAACTGTTTGCTTAAGATGGTCGATGTAGCTGTTGGGACATTGAGTTCGGCAATTGTTCATCCAAGAGAGTTATTTAAAACGGCGATCAGAGCAAACGGGGCCAGCTTAATTGTTGCCCACAATCATCCGAGCGGAGACGTTGAGCCCAGCCGCGAAGACATCGAGTTAACCAGGAGGTTAATTGAAGTGGGTCAAATTTTAGGGATTGAACTAATAGATCACATAATAGTCGGCGATGGTTCCTGGTTGAGCTTGAAGGAACAGGGATACTTCGCAAAAGCGGGGGCTAAATGATTTTTGATTTTTTATTTGGAGCGATTGCCAGAGATATAGGGATCGACCTGGGGACAGCAAATACGCTTGTGTACGTTAAAGGCAGGGGTATTGTTTTAGAAGAACCTTCAGTTGTCGCTGTTGAGAAAGACTCCGGAAAAATTTTGGCGGTTGGGACCGAGGCAAAGAGAATGATTGGCCGCACACCTGGCAATATTGTTGCCATAAGGCCATTAAAGGACGGAGTTATAGCAGATTTTCAGGTGACTGAAACAATGATCAGAAAATTACTTGAGAGAGCGCATAAAAGACGTTTTGCTGTGAGGCCAAGAGTTGTTGTCTGTGTGCCATCGGGCGTGACCGCGGTTGAAAAACGCGCCGTTTATGAAGCGACCCTATCTGCCGGAGCGCGAGAAGCGCACTTAATGGAAGAGCCAATGGCTGCGGCTATCGGCGCCGGGCTGCCAATTCAAGAACCGACCGGCAATATGATTGTTGATATTGGCGGGGGCACAACCGAGGTGGCGGTAATCTCGCTTGGCGGAATTGTGACCAGTATTTCGGTAAGGGTCGGCGGAGATGAATTTGATGAAGCGATAATTGCGCACGTTAAAAAAGAGTACAATGTGATGATAGGGGAGCGCACGGCAGAAGAGATTAAGATAGAAATCGGATCTGCATATCCGCTCCCTGAAGAGGAAGATGTCGAGGTAAGGGGTCGAGATCTTCTCTCCGGATTACCGAAGAACATAGTTTTGTCTTCGGAAGAAATCCGGGTGGCGGTCGAAGAGCCGCTGAGCCAAATAATAGCAGCGATCAAGGGAACGTTAGAAAAGACACCCCCTGAGCTTTCTAGCGACATTATGGATAGGGGTATCGTGTTAACGGGCGGCGGCTGTCTTTTAAAGGGACTCGACGAGCGCCTTCGTCAAGAAACAAGCATTCCTGTTCATGTTACGGAAGATCCACTAACGTGTGTGGTCATCGGATCCGGAAAGTCGCTTGAAGAGATTGAATTATTGAAACGGGTCTCAATAGGGACGCAGAGATAATTCAAAAAAGTGCTTAGGGATTTTCAGGTCTAGAGATAATAAATGTATTCACGAACCACGAGCCGTAAACGGTCGATCATTATCTTGTTTGTAATTATTATCGGTCTGTTTGCAACGGCTTACTATCGTAATCAGAAAGAGAGTGTCGTAAACCAATCGCAAAACTTGCTTTTGGCGGTGGTTTCACCTATTCAAAAAGGCGTAAACTCGGTCATTAGTCCATTTCGACGCGCCGGCGATTACGTAGTCTTTCAAAAAGAACTTATTGCAGACAATCGAGACCTGCGAGCTGAGAATGGGCAGCTGATACATCGGGTACGGGAGCTCAAAAAGTATGAAAGTGAGAACAAGCGCCTGCGCGTTCTTGCTAACTTTCGACGAAAGACCCCATTTAAGACTACCGCAGCCCGCGTTGTTAGCCAGTCACCTTCGAGCTGGCAGTCATTGTTAACGATTGATACCGGATCGAAGGGCGGGATAAAGAAGGGGATGGCCGTTATTTCAGACAAAGGCCTGGTCGGAAAAGTAACAAAAGTTACTGCCCGAGCGTCCTTGGTGCAGCTCATAGATGACCGGCACAGCGGAGTAGCCGTTGAACTTGGCAAAACCGGGTCAACTGCAGTCGTTGAGGGCTCCATAGACGGCACATTGAAGCTCCGGTTCTTGCCTGACGACGAGAAGATTGTTGTAGGCGATAAGGTGCTGACCTCCGGAAAAGGAGGGATTTTTCCACGAGGGCTCTTGGTGGGCAGAGTAGCCAAGATATCTAAATCTGTTTACAGCATTGAAAAACTCATAAATATTAAAAGCCCTGTAAACTTCAAACGCGTTTCTGAAATACTCATTATCACAACTACCCCGGTCGGAAAGGATCTTCAGTGAGCAGGAACGTACGATACATCCTGGTGCTCACAATCGCGTTTATTTGCCAAGCTACAATCGTTCCCTTTGTTTCCATCGGCGCAGCCAGGCCGGACATTGTTTTAATAGCGATTGCGACTTTTGGCTTTATCGATGGTCCTGTGGCTGGAGCGGTTGGTGGATTTTTCGGCGGGCTTCTGCAGGATTTAGTGGCAGCCGGTTCACTCGGCTTAACTGCTTTGGCAAAAACGCTTACCGGTTATATTTCGGGTCAAGCAGAGAGGACAATTCTTGGAAGCAGCCTCCTTTTGCCCGTAGTTGTTATTGCGGGAATTAGTGTAATTTCTCAGATAATCTATGTTGGTCTGGCTTTTTTAATGGGAGAACCCGTGAATTTTGGTGCGGCTTTAAGGGTCGTTGTTTTCCCGTCGGCTGCATATACGGCACTTGTTAGCGTTCCGGTGTTTCCATATATTAGCCGTCTTTTGAGTTCTCAAAGGCAAAGCAAGGTATTCAAATAAATGGATGAAATCGGTGACACCACTCAGGCTCGGCTTCGAATATTCGCATTAACGGTCCTGGCGGCCCTGGCGGCCCTCACAATTCGCTTATGGTTTCTTCAAGGAGTTCAGGGGCAGGAGTTTAAGCGTTTGTCCGAGGACAATCGGATCAAACAGATTGCCATTCACGCCCCCAGAGGACAAATATTAGATAGAAACGCAAAGCCAATCGTAAAGAATCGGGCTTCTATCATTTTAACAATTGAACCT
>JAUVQD010000238.1 GCA_030598355.1 Actinomycetes bacterium | reverse complement strand
TATTACCCCGCGTTGGTATGTTTCCTTGTATGGCAAAACCAGCATGTCCGAAGCGACAAAGAATTCACTTATTTGATTAGTTGGTACATATTCAAGGACTTTAATGACTTTGTCTGCAAGCCCATTTTTTTCAATCAAACGATCGTATTTGGCAAAGTCTTCCAGGGGATTACCGACGATTAATATTTTAAATGCGGCATCATCGCTGATGGAGCCGCAGGCATTGATAAGATTGTCTAGCCCCTTATAGGGCCGTATGGCCCCAAAAAAAAGGATCACTTTTTCTTGCGGTTCGATGCCAAACTTCTCGCGCGCCTGCTCTCTTTTGACCGTCCCTTCCTTGTTTAAAAAGGTGTAGTCACCGTGGGGCACGACATGCGCCGGTTTATGTTCCGGCTCAAATTGCGCTAGGTCTTCACCGTTCTCTTTTGAGTGAACTATGATAGCGTCAGCTTGTTTATATATGTAACTATATATTTTATTGTGGATTGGTTTTTGTTCGTGGGGCAAAACATTGTGGGCCGTGTACAATATTTTTATGCCTCGTTTTTGACCGTATTTAAAAATGAATCTTGAAAAAAGCCAATCAGCGAAGGGCAATGACCCTTGAAAGTGTATAACATCGGGCATGTCAGTTTTTATTTTTTTTCTTATTGGAAAGAGACCCGAAACAAGGGAGAGCCCCTTGAAAAGCTTTCCCACCTTTTTTAAGCCTAGCCGGTTTATCAGGGTTTTTCTAAGCCGGAAAAGCTCAAGCACTTCAAAAGCGGCTTCGGTTCTTAGTTCATAGTCATTGGCGGTTATCAGGGTTGGCGTAGCCCCGGCTTTTAGTAATGCGCAATTGAGGCAGTATGAATAGTGGGCGATACCGCCCCGCCCAAGGGGTTCAACCTGAAATATGCGCAGAGTCTCTGACTTGGTTTTTTCTTCCACAACGGTATGATTATCCGGCAAAATATTAGTACTAACAAGTTCGTGGGCAGTTGTACGTCATAACTCCATGGCGATTGGCTTATTCAGCTCCGGCCATTCTTTGTTTTTTTCTTTCTCAAGGTCTGCCGCGTCCATCATCTTTACTAACTCTTCAAAAGCGACCCGGGGTTTCCAGCCAAGTTTTTTCTGAGCTTTTGTGGCGTCGCCAATAAGGAAATCAACTTCTGTCGGGCGAAAGTAATCGGGATCAACCTCAATAATCACCCGTCCGCTATTTGCGTCAACACCTTTTTCCTCAACGCCTTCCCCGGTCCATGTGAGCGGAATGGAAACTTCATCAAAAGCCGCTTTGCAAAAACTGCGAACAGAATGGGAGCGACCAGTAGCGATAACGTAGTCATCCGGGTTGTCTTCTTGCAGCATAAGCCACATGGCCTCGACGCAGTCTTTAGCAAAACCCCAATCGCGCGCAGCGTCTAAGTTCCCCATGTAGAGTTTTTCCTGCAAGCCTAGTTTTATTCGGGCCGCGGCCATTGTGATTTTTCTGGTCACAAAATTTTCGCCCCTTAAAGGGGACTCATGATTGAATAGGATACCGTTGTTAGCGTGCATTCCATATGCTTCACGGTAATTAATTGTGGTCCAGTATCCGTAAAGCTTAGCGACAGCATATGGGCTCCTCGGGTAAAAAAGGAGTAGTTTCTTTTTGAGGCGTTTCTTGTGCCAAACCAAAGAGTTCGCTTGTGGCAGCGTTGTAAAAACGTACTTTTTCGCTCAGACCCAAAAAGCGCACGGCTTCCAATAATCTTAATGTTCCCAAAGCGTCAGCATTGGCTGTGTATTAAGGTGATTCAAATGAAACGTGGACATGGCTCTGGGCTGCCAGGTGATATATTTCGTCCAGCTCAATTTGTTTGAGCAGCTGTTCTAATAAGTATTACCAAAGGGCCGCATTTTTAATAAAGAGCGTGGCATTTGTCGATATTGACACTGTTGAGCGCGGTCAAGTATACTGGCCTAGCCGTGGTTTAGCGAAAATCAAATGCACAAAAGGAACGAGGCGGCTTATCGTCACGTAGGGTCACTAACTATAACTATGGATCAATTAAAAAAGCTGAATATCGGTCAAGATCAAATTTCAGGCACACCACTCAAGCCTCGAAAAAGAGATGGTTTGGATCGAGTTACGAACGGGCTAATCATTCTCATCCTAATCATTGTTTTTCTCGTTCTCTACAATGTTATTTTCGCAACCGTAGAATCTCCTCGAACATCACTTGAGCGCGATATAATGGATAACACGGCCAAGCTCAGGGATAATCCGAAAGACGCAGTTGCGCACGCGGGTCTCGGTATCGCTTACATTAAAATGAAAAGCTTTGCGGCAGCGGTCAGAGAATTTAAGGTCGCGGTCAAACTCAATCCCGGGAGTTCTCAATATCGATATAATCTTGGCGTCGTCTATTATGAACTCGGACGCCTGAATGAAGCTAAAGTAGAGCTCCAAAAAGGCATCAAGAACACACCGAAATGGGAAGTTCTCCATTTTCAGTTAGGCAATATCCTGATGAAGCAAAAGAAATACGATGAAGCGATTAATAGCTTTAAATGGGGATCAATGTTGGTGCCCGGAAATGCCGACGCCCACTTTCAAATCGGCAAAGCGTATGACCTAAAGGGTGAAGACGATGAGGCGATCGCTCATTATAGAGAGGCTTTGAAATATGTACCTGATTATGTCCTAGCGACCCAAGCCATTGAAAAGCTGCAAAAGAAACGGGGGCGCTAGTTGGAGACGTTAGAGCTTCAGGAAATCAAACAGGCCCCCATCGTAGTGAAGGAAAAAAGGTGGTCGAGGCTGGTCATTTTGATCGGTCTATTTCTTGTTCTCTTATATC
>JAUVQD010000181.1 GCA_030598355.1 Actinomycetes bacterium | reverse complement strand
GGCCGATTGGGGGCCCATTAAGGATTCGTTGAACAACCTCTTCTATTCGGATCTGCTGTACATGGACGTCCATCTACGCGGGGACCTATTCGCCTACTATGTGCCCGCGAAATCCAGCGAAGACTACCGCCATTGCCCTGAGCTCCTGGGCTCTTCAAAGTACAGGGAGGAGTTTAAGATCACACTCTCAGACCTCCGGGTGCTTTGGTATATATACACAATGCAAAATCAACTTATCAGCCGCGATATGGTTAATATCTCAGAGCATTATGAGCATTTACGAGCCAGAAGTCAGGAAGAAAATTTCAATGTGATATTTGAGGGGCTAAATCACATAACAACCACTATTGAAAACCGGAAAGTGATGTTGGCAGAGGTCATGGAAGACCCCCTATGCCGGCGTGGTGGCAGCTCTCTCTTTACGGAAATGCTTGATTCCGCTAGCCGCGCTTTTCGACTAAAAGAGCTGCATGATAGCCTGAAACACAAACTGGATCGCCTTGATATGCTTGGCCTTCATGTCAATGAGGGTATTCACGAGGTCTCAAGTCTGATAGTCAGCGAAAGTAGTCGCGGAGCGCAGACGACCCTTGAGATATTGGAGTCAATAATTGTCGGCGTCTATGCGGCCGACCTGACAATGTTTGCGGCAGAATCATATGAGACCGTCCACCATAAATTCCCGTTTCCGCTCGAAGCCTGGTGGGGTTTCGCCTTAGTAGGGTTTGCCTCGTTTGCCGTAGCTCTGCCTTGGGTGACCTTGATCCGCAAGTTCAGAACACGTATCCAAATCTCTGAGCCACCATTTCAAGAAAAACTTGAAAGCGTGCTAGCAACCATCGGCCCTCTAGGTCTGGCCGTAATGGCTTACTTGTTTCTTGTTGGCGGTCCAAAAATAAATATCTATGATTTATTCATAACATTTGCGTCAGCCGGAGTGGTGATTTCGTCGTGGTGGCTCCTGACGGAACGCTACAAGAAACGCTTCCAATCGACCAGTTTAATCGACAGTTTATCCAAATATCACCTTAATAGAAAAGCATAGCTGTTTCATACAATTCCGGATCAACCGGTTTTACGCCGTCCAAAGCCTCGCCTAAGGGTACACCGACAACCTTATTACCTCTCAACGAGACCATCTGGTCCCACAACTTTTTCTTAACGAACCCGATCGCCGCGACCCCAAACCTGGTAGCTAAAACGCGGTCATAGGCTGTCGGCTGGCCCCCTCGTTGAAGATGACCCAAAATGGTCACTCGCGACTCGATTTCAGTACACTTCTCAACTTGGGTCGTTAGATATTCCCCAATCCCGCCCAAGAGAACATGGCCAAATTGATCTACTTTTTCGGTTCTCACTATTTGGTCTTGACCGACAGGTTTGGCTCCTTCAGCAACGACAATTATGCTAAATGTCTTTCCAGCGGCCTTTCTCTCTTTTATGCGATCGCAGATCTTCTCAAGTTCAAACTGCTGTTCCGGAATTAAGATTATGTCCGCGCCGCCCGCCAAGCCGCCTTCAAGCGCGATATGACCAGCGTCACGTCCCATTACCTCAAGAATCATCACCCGGTGATGGGATTCGGCAGTCGTATGAAGCTTGTCACATGCATCGGCAACAATAGCGACTGCCGTATCAAAACCAATTGCATAGTCGGTTCCAGGAATATCGTTATCGATCGTCTGCGGTATACCAACCCCGACAACCGGATCGCTTATATTGTTTAGCTTATGGAGCACTCCACACGTGTCATCGCCTCCGATTGCAATGATCGCGTCAAGAGCATTGTCCGCCACAGTTTTTCGCACCTTGTCAACGACGTCCAGCTTAAATGGATTTGTCCTTGATGTGCCTAAAATCGTTCCGCCCTTCGGCAAAATACCAGCTACATCCGCACTCGTGAGTTCTCTTACATCATTTTCCACAAGACCGGCCCAACCATTTTTCAAACCGAGAATATCAAAGCCTTCTGCCGTGCCTTTTTTCACTATTGCCCGAATCGCCGCATTTGTCGCTGGTGAGTCTCCGCCACCCGTAAGAACGCCTACTCGCATAACTACTCCTTTTTTGCTTAGCCCCTATAATATATATGGAAAATCAGTTGATCAAATGTTAATATCCAGAAACAATGCGATCTAATACTTATAAAGCTGTCTTCTTCGATGTCGGCAACACACTTCTAGTACCATACCCATCAGTCGTCGATATATGCACTGAAGTTCTGGCGGTGCACGGACATACTGTGGATCCGGCGCGCTTGAGCGAGGCGCTAGCGCTAGCCGACCGGACGTATGAAGAAAAATACTGGGCTGATGATTCGTTCTGGATGCACGAAATCGATACCGCTAAATTTTGGATTGAACTCTACGAATTAATGTTGGAAGAAGCCGGCCTTCATGAAGAAGAAACTAACGAACTTGCCACAAATATATATACTGAATTTGGTCAAGCGGAACGCTGGCAACCGTACCCGGATGTCATGCCGACGTTAGCGAAATTATCTGAAGCCGGCCTGAAAATAGGGTTGGTCAGCAACTGGGACACACGGTTAAATAGTTTGTCAATTGAGACCGGAATGTCCAAATATCTCGATTTTGTGGTCTCGTCAGCGAGTGTCGGGATAGCAAAACCACAACCGGAAATATTTGAGCTGGCACTAGAGCGAGCCGGAGTGGAAGCAGAAAATACCTTACATGTCGGGGATCATTACTACGCTGATATCATGGGCGCCAGAAGCGTTGGCATAACCCCGGTTTTGCTCGATAGAAAAGGCGTCGCGCCCGGTGCAGATTGTTTGGTCATCAACAGTCTTTACGAGCTGGTTAACTACCTTTGGGGACACTAGGAACTACTAAACTAACCGCCCTAAAAGAGTGCCTGAATAGACAGCCACAAGGCAAATCGTGAGACTCATAAACACATTCCCGGCCGCCTGAAGCAGATTTCCCGACTCCATCAAAGAAAATGTCTCTAGTGAAAAGGCTGAAAAGGTCGTATAGGAGCCGATAAACCCAATTATTAGAACAGAGCGCAACTGCGGGTAGAGAACGAATTTTTCAGCGGCAATTGCATAAACCAGGCCAATTAGAAATGATCCGCTTATGTTCACTGCCAGCGTTCCCCACGGGAATGTCGATCCGAAATAACTTTGGGTAAACCGGCTAATAGAGTGACGGGCTATCGCGCCAAAAAAACCACCTAGGCCTATCGCTAGAAACTTCACAATTTAGGAAAAGGCTTGTTGTTGAGCATCGCCTCAACTATCTTTTCCTTTGCTTCTAAGTCGGGAACTATATAGCTGACGCCGTTGATCATGCTTCCCCGCCCAGGCAGAACAAGCGTCTCCATTTCAATTTGGTTGCCGGCAAAAGTACGGCCCACGCCCAACATCTCCGTTAGAGTCATATTTGTATTGACATACGAGGCCACAACATTTGCCGCCCTTGGCACATCGGTGTAAGAACCTATAGATTGATCGAGCATAGCTTTTAAGAAGTCCTGTTGAACAGAGACCCTTGGAAGATCGCCACCGCCCCCGTTGCCGTGATGACGATTTCTAACCAACGCCAGAGCCTCTTTACCGTTTCTATGCTGAAGCCCAGCTCGAACTTGAACACCAAGTTCACCGTCATACCAGCTCGCGTCGGAGGCAAAATCAACTCCGCCCATACCATTGACCGCTTTCTCGAACTGAGCAAAATCCACTTGGAAAAAATAATTGACCGGCATATCCAGGAAATCGGAAATCGTCTCAATCAACAAAGGAGCCCCGCCAAACGG
>JAUVQD010000057.1 GCA_030598355.1 Actinomycetes bacterium | reverse complement strand
GTCCTGCTCGAATATCTTCGCCGGCCTTTACCGCCCTAGTGCATGGCGCGCATCCAATACTCGGATAACCCCGGTCATGAAGTAAGTTATATGGAACCTTGTTCTCTTTTACATAAGCCCATATCTGCTCCTCCGACCAATCAATTAGAGCGTTTACCTTAATCAGATCATTGCCTTCATCTTGCCCCACTTTTGGAATGTCGGTACGGGTCATTGCTTGTTCCCGCCTAAGACCGGTTATCCAACCATCAAGACCTGTGAAAGCTCGGCGCAGTGGTTCCATTTTTCGCACATTGCAGCAGAGCTTTCTTGATTCAATAGATTGATAGAATAGATTAGCGCCATGCTTTTTCTCCATCTCCTCAACTGCCGCCGTCTGAGGAAACATAACCTCAAATTCTATTCCGTATTTATCCCGGGCCGCGTCCATAACATCGTACGTTTCCTGCGCCAATCGTCCTGTGTCCAAGGTGAAAATTCTCGCTTTAGGATTGATCTTTGCCAACATATCGACAAGCACCATATCCTCAACCCCAAAACTACAGGCTAGGGCAATCTTGTCCCCGTATGTCTCGAGTGCCCAACTCAAGACATCTTCTGCGCTCTGATTCTCGAACTTCTCAAAATCCATTCCTCGTGTCCCCCTAAAATGAGTTTATGTTATCAGGAACCGTTACTTTTTCACTCGTCTTACGCTCAGTTACGTCTTTAAGTTTGAGCTGACGAGCGACAAGGTCGGCAATAGTAACAGAACCTAGATAATTCCGTAGCTTTACTTGAGACTCCCGCCAAAGTTCCTGTATTACGCATTGCGAAATTTCCCGGCAATTATGATCTCTCGAACTAATACAATCCATATCTATAAGAAGACCATCAAGCGCCTCGATTACCTCAAGTACACTTATTTCTGCAGGCTGCTTCGCCAAACTACACCCGCCGGATGCTCCTCTTTGGCTATTAATCAGCCCGGCCCGTTTCAGTACTGTAATTTGCTGCTCCAGAAATCTTTCTGGAATGTCTTGGCAAGCAGCTATCTCTTTGGCCCCGACGAGTCCGCCGCCGTTCCGTGACGCCAACTCTATCATCGCGCGGAGACCATATTCGGTTTTGGAAGAAAACTTCATGAGATCACCTAGCAAACCCACTCATAATCAGTCAACTCAGTAATTGTCGGATTCTTTCCGCAAATCGGGCAATCGGGATCTTTGCGAATACGCGTCTCCCGGAAAGTCATATCGAGGGCATCTAAGATCAACAATCTGCCCGAGAGCACTTTGCCCTTATCTATTATCAGCTTCAGGACTTCGGTTGCCTGAATTGTGCCTATGATTCCAGCCACGGCCCCTAAGATACCGGCTTGCGAGCAATTCGGTACACTTCCAGGAGGTGGTGGTTCTCTAAAGATGCAACGGTAGCACGGTCCTTCGTGAGGCAAGACAGTGAACGCCTGACCGTCAAATCTTAAGATTGCGCCGTGTACTAATGGCTTCTTGGCCATGACGGCGGCGTCGTTTACCAAGAAACGCGTCGGAAAGTTGTCGGTACCGTCAACGATTATGTCGTAATCGGAGATAATATCCATAATATTTGTTGAATTGACAAAAGTCTTGTAAGTCTTAATTTTGATATCCGGATTTATCGCCGACAACTTCTCGCTCGCCGAGTCTATCTTGGGCCTACCAATATCTGTTGTATGATGCAAAACTTGCCTTTGCAAATTACTAAGGTCAACTTCATCGTTGTCGACAATACCGAGCTCGCCGACACCAGCTGCTGCCAAATATAGAGCCGCGGGTGAGCCCAGTCCACCGGCGCCCAAAACTACTACTTTGGCTTTTCCGATCTTTTGCTGGCCCTCTCCCCCGACTTCCGCCAGAATTATGTGCCTACTATATCTTTCGATCCAATCTTCTGAATAACTCATCTAATCACCGGTTTTATCCTTTTTTAAGCCGCGGCCTGATGCCACCGGCCATTGTTAACAGTTGCTAGCTCTTTCTGATCATCACTCGAAAGAAGTCGCCGTCCTCCTTCTTGACCTTTATGATTTTGTGACCTTCCTCTTTAACACTGCGAGGAACGTTTGCCATAGGGTCACCCTTATCCAAAAGAACCTCTAGTATCGATCCCGTCTGCATCTCTTCAAGTTTGAGCTTGGTCTTCACGAAATTTATCGGACAGAGAACCCCGCGAAGATCTAAGTTATCATCAATTTCATTTTCGCTCACAGCACTCGCCTCTTTACTTCATCGAGCCCGATCCTGTTAACAGTTACGCCGAGTCTTTCGCCCGTTTTTCCCTCTTTTTTATAGAACTCAAGCACAGACCTGATCAAGTCCAATGCTTTTTCAGGAGGGACAAAATCCGCTAATTTCTTCCCTAATTCAGGGTGGCGACCAAACCTTCCCCCGATAAACGCGGCTAATCCAACTCGTTTGGACACCCAAGCGTCGGTCGGACAACTTTTTATGCAATCACCACAATAAATACATTTGCTTTCATCTCTTATTGGTAAACCATTTTCCCCCATCACAATCGCGCCTTCTTTGCAGGTAACCTCGCAGACCCCGCAACTATCACAATCCGCTTCGATCAACTCAGGCTCAATTTGTCCTTGATAACCGAAGTCATTCTCTTGAGGCTTTGGGCAACACGACGTGCAGCCCGCTATAGCCACTTTAAACTTATGGGGAAGATCTAATCCTTCCGCGCGACCAAAAAACGTCTCATCGACCTCTAGGCCGAGACCAGCTGAATCAACCAGCCCATTCGGACAAATACCCGCCCCGGGACAAGCCGTCGCCACTCGAAAACGAGGACCACAAGCCCCAATCCTCAAGCCCGCTTCTTCAAGCTCATCTCGGACCGTCTGTATCATGTCGAACGTAACGCCTTGTATTTCTATCCCTTGCCTGACCGTTAAGTGCAGCTTGCCATTGCCATATTTTTTCGAAACTTCCGCTATTTTGTTTAAGTGATCGGCACTGATCTTACCGACCGGGGTTCTAAGTCTAATGGCAAAAAAATCCTTCTCTTTTTGCTTAATCAGACCGCCCGATTTCATGGCGCTAAGATCTATCGTTTTCGGCAGAGTCACTTTATCTAATCGTTCCCCTCTAAAATCTCAAAAAGTTTCACTTTTGCTTCATCCATTAAATTCACGCAATCACCGGTATGACCAGCGAATCTTCCCTCTACAATCTCCGAGCAACGCACCTTCTTCTTCTCTTGTTTGAACCAACGATAATACTCGGCGCTTTTTTTATACGCAAGTCCTTTTTGATCAAGATCTTTAGGGTCTGTCCGACCAAAAACTGATCCAATCACCAACACGCCTCCAGTGAGTATCCCGCAGAGGTCGCGACGCCCGCCAATACCCGCGCCAAACGGCGTGGCTATCTTTACGAGACTAGTGTCACCGCCAAGGGTAGACATCGCGCCGTAAACCAACGTCTCGGCGCAATTGTATCCATTTTCAAAAAGACCTAATGTATCAAACAAATCTCTGGAGCTCATTGAATATTTTCCTTGCCTTCCCTAGAATAGATTGCATTTCCTAGATAATCAGTCGGAATTGTGCTCTTTGACATCTTACTCAACCATCCCGGTGTTGTCAATTCATAAAGATGTCAGAGATTCGCGTGTTTTTAAATCGATCGCATTACTCTCTTTTTCAAATATTTTTTGAGGCTCTTTAGCTTGAGTTTTTTGACGGTTATTCAAATACCAGGGTTTCAGTCGTTAAAACCTTGAGCATATGGGAATCAATCACTTTGAAGAGGAGAACAAAAAACTTGCCCCAAAAAAGAGCTAATTTAGAGCTGATCGCTGAAAAAAGAGCGTCCATAGCCTTTTTCACTTCAACAATCGTGGCAGTCGTTGTTTTTATGATGGCGACAGCGGTAGCTATGGCCTCCAGCACCGCCGCTAAATATATTATTTTGCCTAAACTAGAGGACAGCAATCTTGATCGAATGCCGGAGAGAACCAAAATCTTTGCCGCTGACGGAACCTTGCTCTCAACCCTCTACCGCGAAAACCGGGAAAGAGCTTCTATTGATGATGTTCCAGATCACATGATTAGAGCGACAGTAGCCATTGAAGACCAGCGCTTCTTTGAGCACAAAGGTGTCGATGGTCGAAGCATGATACGCGCTCTTATCGCTAATCTAAAGGAGGGTGGGATCGTGGAGGGCGGCTCCACCATCTCCCAACAGTTGATAAAGAACGTCTTTCTTAATAATGAGCGTACCTTCGATAGAAAATTCCGCGAAGCTATTCTCGCGTATCAGCTTGAAGAACGGTATTCAAAGTTGAGAATAATGGAGCTGTACTTGAATACGGTGTACTTTGGAAACGGCTCTTACGGCATAAAAACAGCCGCTGAAATGTACTTCAATAAAGAGCCGAAAGATTTGACGCTAGGCGAATCAGCCCTTTTAGCGGGAATGCCGAAAGCACCGAGCCGTTTTTCGCCTTACCTGAACCCAACAGAAGCTCTCGCGAGACGGGATCAAGTCTTAAGACGCATGCACGAAATGAAGTTTATCTCCGCTATTGAAAAGGATGTGGCCGGAGCCGAAGAACTTAAGCTGCGGCCGACCGAAGCCAGAGTCGAGCTGGCCCCGTATTTTGTTGAATATGTGCGCCAGACCCTAAAGGACCAGTATGGAAAAAAGTGGCTCTACAGCGGCGGACTCAATGTGCATACAACGATCGACCTTAAGATGCAGCGAGCCGCTGAAAACGCGATAAACAGCACGTTGAATCGACCGGGCGATCCAAGTTCGGCCCTAGTGAGTCTTGATCCAAAAACAGGTCATATTAAGGCAATCGTCGGCGGAAAAGACTTTGATGCAGATCAATTTAATCTTGCTGTTCAAGGGCGTCGGCAAGCCGGGTCTGCCTTTAAGACTTTTGTCTTGGTAACTGCCCTAACAAAAGGGATCAGCCCCAAAACTATTTTTAGCGGATCTTCTCCGATCAGTATTCCTCTTGGATGGGGTCAAAGCTGGTCTGTCAAGAATTATGGCGGCTCAAGCATGGGATCTATCCCTCTGGCGGAAGCGACAGTTAAATCAGTGAATGTAGTATATGCTCGACTAATTATGAAGGTTGGTGCGGCCAATGTGAGCAGAATGGCGCATCGGATGGGCATCGAATCTCCTGTTGACTCGCTCCCGGCGATTGCTCTTGGCGGATTATCTAAAGGTGTATCGCCGCTCGATATGGCCTCCGCTTATGGCACGCTGGCAAACAAAGGCAAGCATGTCCGGTCAACGCCAATTACCAAAATAAACAAACTTGACGGTACCCCTGTCCAAATCGTTAGGCACCAGGAAGAACGAGCCATTCCCAAGGATATTGCTCTGACGACCACCAAGATACTAGAGCAGGTCGTAAATAGGGGTACGGGAACAGCGGCAAAGCTGAGTGGCAGGCCTGTTGCCGGGAAAACCGGAACATCAGAGAATCTAACAGACGCCTGGTTTGTCGGGTTCACGCCCCAATTGGTCACGGCCGTTTGGGTGGGATATCCGCACGAGAAAAAACCGATGACAAGCGTCCATGGTGTCGCTGTAACCGGAGGCAGTTTTCCAGCACAAATCTGGAAGAAATTTATGTCATTTGCCACTAAGGGTCTACCGGTCGAAGGCTTTGATGATAGTCCAATAGATGACGAAAACATATCGGTTCCCGCGCCTACTTCACCGCGCCCAACTCCTGTGCAGCCGGAGCCTGAACCAGAGGTCGCGCCTGAACCGGAGCCTGAACCGGATCCTGAACCGGATCCTGAACCGGAGCCTGAACCTGAGCCAACACCCGAGCCGGAACCAACGCCAACACCGAAGCCAAAACCCAAACCGAAGCCCGTGCCGAAGCCAACACCGAAGCCCGTGCCGAAGCCAACACCGGAACCTGTGCCTGAGCCACCTTCTCAACCGCCGCCACCGGCATCAACGCCGCCGCCGGAACCGCAATCGACAACGCCACCGGAACCACCACCCGACCCTTAATTCGTCGCACCTTAAACTCGATAACACGTCCTTAGTGTAAGTTCGGTGACACATACCTTAATTCGGGGACACAATACTTAATTATTTGCTTATCTTTATTTTCGGTCCTCGCTTTTTCAGTCGAAGTGAACGGCCAGACAATTCCTCCAGCTTCGTCGTAAAATCCTCGCTGCCTAATGGGCGACCGGTGCATTGGTGGCTGCGCAACTTAGTCATGTGGTCGTCAGAGATTTCATCAGATAGAAACTGTCCCCAATTACTCACTCTGTCGAGAATTGCTGATGATCTAATCAGCTGATCATCCCGTCCCATTAAATGAGCCCTAGCGCTACTCCACGGATACGCTTGTGGTGCTTTAACCAGACCCGCACGCACAGGATTAAGCTCGATATATCTGCACAAGCAAGAAGGTAAACGTCATCCATAACACTAGAAGCAAATCGGCCCTGCCAAAGATAACCTTTCCAGTCTTTGCGCATATTCACCTTACGTGTGTAACGACGATGCGCCTCTCCGATTGCGGATCTCAGAGCATTTTCTGATTCCGGCACCGCGATAAGGTGGACATGATTGGGCATCAAACAGTAGGCCCAAATTTCAACTTTGTGTTGTCTGCACGCATTTGCGACCAAAGCAATATTTGCTTCGTAGTCGTGTTTTGAGAAAAACGTTTTCTGTTTTCGGTTACCACGTTGCGTTATATGATGAGGGAAGCCGGGGATAACCAACCTTGCAAGCCTTGCCATGCTACCACTGTAGTACATTACTACGATTGTAGTCAATAATTAAGTATTGTGTCCCCGAATTAGAAGATGACTCTTTGGACTTCTTCGATGGAGATCAAGCCCTGGGCGGCTCGGGAAAGACCATCAGCAAGCAAGGTCTGCATGCCATTTTCGATGGCAGCTTGTTTTATTTGAGCGCTTGAAGCTCCTTCAACACACAACTTACCCACCTCTTCGTCTATGAGCAGAAGTTCAAATATTCCAATGCGGCCATGGTAACCTGTATTCTGGCACCTCCGACAACCATTAGGCGCAAACAGCGTTGGCTCGTTACCATCATAATCAAATCCCAGCTTCAACAATCGCTCTTTCCCCTCATTGGCGTCAACCAGATTCTTACAATGTGGGCAAAGCACCCTGGCCAAACGTTGGGCAACAACACACTGTACGGATGATGCCACAAAGTAGGCATCAAGACCCATGTCAACTAAACGAGTGATGGCGCTAGCCGAGTCATTTGTGTGCAGGCTTGAGAGAACCAAATGACCAGTGAGCGCGCCTCTGATGGCAATTTGGGCGGTCTCAAAATCTCTAATTTCGCCGACCATAACAATGTCCGGGTCAGAGCGAAGAATGGCTCGAAGCGCTTGCGCAAAATCTAATCCAGCCTTGCGATTGATCTGCATCTGATTTAATCCTGCCAGAGGCGTTTCAATCGGATCCTCAATTGTGATAATCTTCTTATCTGTTTGATTTAGTTCATTTAGCATCCCGTAAAGCGATGTCGTCTTCCCGCTTCCGGTCGGCCC
>JAUVQD010000053.1 GCA_030598355.1 Actinomycetes bacterium | reverse complement strand
TGCCTGGAGACCGTGTGCTGGTCTCGAAATTTACCTATCGTTTTCGATCTCCTGAACCAAAAGATGTTATCGTCTTTGTGGCACCAGACAGCCAAAATTCTGTTGAGCAAGATTTTATTAAGAGGGTTGTGGCGACCACAGGCATGAGTGTTCAGGTTGATAACGGGCAGTTGTTGGTAGATGGAAAAGCCTCGAAGGAAAAGTATACACATCCCGATTCTCCTACAAGCAATTTTGGCCCGTTGACAGTGCCAAAGGCTAAGGTTTTTGTAATGGGCGACAACCGACCCAACAGCAAGGACAGTCGCTTCTTTGGTCCGGTTGATAAGAAAAAAATCCTGGGGAAGGCCTTTATGGTATATTGGCCCCCTGATCGGGTTGGGTTGCTCAGGTAAAAACTCATGATCGATCCCCGCGAGGCATCGCTGTCTGAATTAAAAGAAGCACTCAATAGGCTCTCCGGATCTGACCTAAATCAATTATTGTTGACAATCGATAAAGATCCGCGGGTAGGCGCAAAGAAGCTCGCCAAGTCTAAGCGAGAAAGTATCGCGCGCGCTAGGCGAGAAGATGACCGGCTCTGGCAGATGATGAAATACGAGCGCGAAGCCGAAGCACAGGGCCATCGGTTTATAGCCGGTGCCGATGAAGTTGGGCGCGGCGCTTTAGCTGGGCCGATTGTCGCCTCGGCGGTAATCTTGAAATCAACTGAGAAAATCATTGGCATCAACGACAGCAAGAAGCTGTCAAGCAGACAGCGAGAGTCAATAGCCTTAATCATCAAAGACAAAGCAGTGGCGTGGAGCGTGACGGAAGTATCTGCGGCCCAAATCGACACCATCGGGCTGCAAGCGGCGAATATCAAAGCGCTCAATGACGCTATCGACAACCTCAAAAAGAAACCCGATTTTGTAATTTGCGATGGCTTTAAGCTAAAAGGAAAAGATATGCCCACCTTGCAGCTAGAAAAAGGAGACAGCTTAAGCCAGACAGTGGCCGCGGCATCGATTCTTGCTAAGGTTTATCGGGATCGTCTGATGGAAGAGTGGCATGAGGATTATCCTAACTATTTATTTTCGATGAATAAAGGCTATGGGACATCAGAACATATCGAAGCCATTAAGGAAAAAGGTCCGTGCGAATTACATCGAACGTCTTTTTATCCGGTTAATAGGGAAAATGTTGAGCAAACAGAGCTCTTGCTCTAAGAGCATCGAGTTTGGAAAGTACTAGTTAAATAGAAACGTACCGTAATAGATGAGCACCGGGTAGACAAAATACAAGGTTATGATTGTCAGCAGATAAACAAGAAATCCAATTCTGTATAACGTAAAAACCAACCTGACCTTTCAGATAAACTAAGCATCGAATTCAACATTTTAGCGCCGAAGCGAGCAAAAGGCATGATCTACCTTGTTGCGGTGATCAGGATATCCCGGCCATGTTCTTCAAGTTCGACTGAGGAGAACGCTGTTTCTGAAAAAAGATCTTCAATTTCTGCTTTAGACATAAAACCGGGGCTAAAATGTCCGCCTAGTAAGCCGGCGTTAGTGCAAAGTCCACGAATTCTTGATTCAGAAGGAAGACCGAAAACGAAACGACTAAATGCCCCGGTGGAACGGCACGGCTCTCTAACCGCTAATGTGCCACCAGGTCTGAGGACCCGCGCCAGCTCGTTTATCGCCTGTTTTCTTTGGTGAACCACAGAAATAACGCCCGCGCAAATAATTTTTGAAAAATGATTATCGGCGAATCCCAAGCTCTCGATGTTGCCTAGAGCAAATTCCACATTACTGATTTTTGCGCTCGAGGCGCTTTCTTTAGCGATGTCAATAAATGTCTCAGAAATATCTATTCCGACGACACGACAGCTGGGAGCCGCAGTAGCGATATCCATAGCGTACATGCCCGGCCCCGTACCGATATCTAAGATGATGTCATCTTCAAACGGGGTCAGGGCGTCCACAAGGCACGTTTTTGTATTACCGTCACGATTATGACCGTATTGGCGCATTCGCGCGTAAACAGGCCCCATCGAGTCATAGAAGCGAGCAATTGACGATTTATCATGGCGTTGTGTAGTTTTAGTCACCCCCCTATATTAACAAAACATACCAAGACTTTAAACTTGCGGAAATAGCGGATTTTGTGGAAATATAGTGCATATGGCCTTATTTCAAGGAATCGCGCTCGGTGTTATTCAGGGATTGACGGAATTTCTTCCTGTTAGCAGTAGCGGGCATTTAGTGATAGCGCAAAAGCTGATGCGAACCGATCAAGGCTCTCTTGCTGTCAACGCTCTATTACACCTGGGCACACTAGTAGCTATCATGGTTTATTTTCGCCACGAGTTAGTTTTGTTGTCTAAGTCGATTTGGAATTGGTTGATATGGAGGCGAAAAGACGAAAAATTCGGGCTTGTCGTATATCTTGCGGCGGCTTCGATCCCCGCGGCACTGGGCGGCGCTCTTTTTGAGGAGTATTTCGATGAAGCCTTCAAATCTACTCTTGTAGTCGGTCTCATGCTCTTGGCAACCGGTAGTGTTTTGTGGCTTGTTGAGTCTCAAAAGCAAGGCATCAGAACACTGGATACAATTAAGCTGAGCGATAGCGTATGGGTTGGCTTAGCTCAGATGGCAGCCATCTTGCCAGGTTTCTCTCGTTCCGGAGCGACAATAGCAGCGGGTATCTGGCGAGGTTTCGAGCGAACGGAAGCCGCCAGGTTTTCTTTTCTGCTCTCTATTCCAATCATTCTCGGCGCTTCCGGTGTTTCACTGCTCCGAGGGGTTCCAACGTCAAATATGCCCAGCTTAATCGCGGGCATGATTGCTGCTGGTATCTCAGGATTCTTAGCAATCGCTGTGTTGATGAAGGTCATTCAAGAGCAAAGGTTGCGTTTGTTTGCGGTTTATTGTTTCATTATGGGCAGCATAGCGATTATCTTAACATTGAAGCAGTAGAAAATTATGCCTAGTCGTAGAAGAAAAAACAGCCGTGAGATATTCGGTGTCGCTATTATCGCGCTGGCCATATTGATCACGCTCAGCTTATTTCAAATGGCCGGTCTTTTTGGTGTTTATGTTCTGATCGGGCTTAAATGGGTTGTTGGGTCAGGTCGGTATCTTGCGCCAATATTTCTCCTTGTTCTTGGAGGCCTCTTCTTCACAAAAGAGCCGGAGGATAACCTTGAGCAGACAACTCTTGGGTTTTCTTTATTGCTCTTCTCGTTTACCGTTGCTCGCCATCTAAGCGTTTCCGAAGCACATGCTTTCAAAACATCGCAGGTCTGGGAGTACGGGGGCATTCTCGGCGCTACTTTTTCGTTGATATTCAGAAATCTTTTAGGGTTAGCGGGTAGCTACGTGATGGTCGGGGCAGGTGTAGCCGCGTCTGTGTTATTTGTAACCGGCATATCATTGCGTGAAGTTTCTACGAATATCCTTAACTCGTCTAGAGAGCGCAACCGGAAACGGCAAAAAAAGCCGCGTGCTAAGGTTGATGAGAGAAGAGAAGTAGTTATTGAAGATAGGAGTCGCTCAGACGAAGAAACAGTCATCACCCAAAAACCGGTTGTCATAGAGAGCTTTGAGATGACAAAAACTCAGGAAAAAGAGGCACGACCAAGTCAGTTAGAGCTGGTTGATGAAGAGGATAATGATGGGTCCAGCTACCGCTTGCCATCGTCGGCTTTACTAAAGAGATCTAAGGCAGCTGGGAAGGTCGCTTTAAAAAACGAGAAAGACCAGATGGCGGTCTTGGAAAAGACCTTGTCAAATTTTGATATTGACGCCAAGGTTGACCGAGTTATAAAAGGGCCAACGGTCACAAGGTTTGAGCTCAGACTTGCCTCCGGAGTTAAGGTTAATAGGAGTGTAAACTTAGCTGATGATATAGGGATGGCCCTAGCCGCAACAGACATCCGGGTTTTAGCTCCCATTCCCGGCCGGTCAGCAGTCGGCATTGAGGTTCCTAATAGCAGTCGTGAAATGGTGACCCTCGGGGATATGCTAAATGGTGTGCCGCCCAAACAAGGCAGTCCGCTTTTGGTGGCTATCGGTAAAGACATTACCGGACAAGCCATTTTATCTAGCATAGGGGAGATGCCGCACCTGTTAATAGCCGGTGCCACCGGCTCAGGGAAAAGTGTTTGTGTGAATGGGATTCTCATGTCCATTCTATTAAGAGCCCGTCCGGACCAGGTCAAGCTTATTCTGATTGATCCAAAACGCATAGAGCTCAATCTCTACAATGATATACCGCACTTGCTTGTGCCGGTGGTTACCAGTCCGAAACAAGCGGCGGTGGCGCTTGGCTGGGCGGTAGCGGAAATGGAAGCGCGGTTTCAGCTTCTGGCCGAGGCAAAAGTGCGTAACATTGATAGCTATAATGGCGTTGTCGAAGAGCGATTCCATGATAAAGAACCGCTGCCGTATATTGTAATTGTCATAGATGAGCTAGCGGATTTAATGATGGTCGCCGCCGGAGACGTCGAAGACGCTATCTGTCGCTTGGCTCAAATGGCCAGAGCTGTCGGAATTCATCTCGTTGTGGCCACGCAGCGGCCTTCCGCCGATATAATTACGGGCTTAATCAAAGCAAATATCACTTGCCGTATAGCTTTTGCGGTTTCATCTCAAGTCGACTCCCGAGTTGTCTTGGACGCAAATGGGGCCGAAAAGTTGATCGGCAAAGGAGACATGCTCTTTCAATCTCCAAATTCGACAAAGGCACAGCGCCTACAAGGAGCGTTTGTCACTGAAAACGAGGTTGATTTGGTGACCGGATTTGCTAAGAAGCAAGGCAAACCAGAATACAAAAGAGAGATACTTGAAGAAAAAAAGTCAAAACCGGGCGGAGTCGATTTTGAGGACGATCTGTTTGATGAGGCTCTAGATATGATAGTCAACACGCAGCAAGCCTCGACATCATCACTCCAGCGCCGGCTACGTGTCGGTTATGCGCGCGCCGCTAGATTAATTGACATGCTGGAACAGCGTGGTCTTGTTGGCCCCGCTGACGGCAGCAAGCCCCGGGCTATTTTGATAACTAAAGAGGAACTTGAGGATCTTCGCCAAACTCAAACTGGTTGAGATTCGTCGAACTTTTAGTTTAGCCTTGTCTCGGACTATTCTGAGGAGGATTGCTTTGAATGGCTACCTTTAGAGCACCAAAAGTTCTTGGAAAATTTGGGCGCAGAAAGAGACTGGCAATAGAGTTCTATACAATTAGTGTAGTAGTCATCTTCATCGTGGAATTCTTCATAATGATGCTAGTTTTGCCGGTTTTTCTAAGTGACCTTTCTGTATTTTGGATCGCTATAGTTGATAGCGTTACTTTGATTGTCTTTCTTTTGCCTATTCTCTATGTGTTGGTTTTAGGGCCGTTAAACCGGCTTTCCAGTGAGCAGCGGATTGCCGAGGAGGTTCAAAAAATAATATTAGGCGTGCCGGATAAACCAGCAGGTCTAAGATGTGGTTACGTCTATCAGTCTGCGACTATTGACGAGGCCAAGATAGGCGGGGATTTCTTTGATCTGTACGAGCTCCGAGATGGTAAGGTAGGGATCGTCATCGGCGATGTTGCCGGCAAGGGTCTAGAGGCCGCGAAAATTGCGAATTCTGCAAAACTGGCAATAAAAGCCTACGCTTATCAAGAAAGCTCGCCGGCAAAGGTCATGTCTTTGGCAAATAATCTAATTACAAAAAATTCTGAGGATACGATTTTCGTAACTACGTTCTTCGCGGTATTTGATCGTAAGAACGCTGAGCTGAGGTTTTGCAACGCCGGCCATACTGAAAGTTTCATCAAAAGAGGCGTTGATGCAAGCTTAGAGCTGCTTGAAGCGCGCTCGCTAGCGCTTGGCATATCGTTGGATCATGGATTTTCTGAAGGCCAAACGAAACTAGAGGTGGGGGATAGTTTAATTCTTTACACAGATGGTGTTACAGACGCTCGCTGCGGTGATCAATTGTTCGGTGAAGATAAATTAATAGAAATCATCGAAAGACCGACCTCTAATCCTATGGAATTGCCGGATGTAATCTTGCGCGAAGCATTGTCTTTCGCATCGGAAACTTTAGCGGACGATCTGGCAGTTCTAGTTATTTCACCGGAGCCTGAGAATGTAAAATGAAAGTTATTGTGCGTCTCATATGGGAGATATAGAGCGATAATTGGGAATAGAGGGATTTAGATGGATACTTTATTCGATTTGATTGTCATAGGCTCGGGGGCAGCCGGCGGAACGGCAGCCGCGATATGCAGTGAGGCCGGTATAAAAGTAGCCGTTGTCGACTCAAACCCATTTGGCGGAACATGTTCCCTTAGGGGTTGCGTGCCAAAGAAGGTCTTAGTTGGTGAAGCAGAAACTGTGGATGCCTACAATCGTATGTTGGACGTCGGGGTGGGCACATCCAAAACTAAAATCAATTGGCCACAAGCAATCGCGTTCAAAAACACCTTTACAGAACCAACACCCGCGTTAACTGAAAAATCTTACACTGATCTTGGCATTACAAATGTCCATGGACGAGCCAAATTTATCTCAAGCAACCAAATCCAAGTCGGTGAGAATATTCTGGAAGGCGAGCGATTCCTGTTGGCTAATGGCGCAAAACCGATGGATTTGGGAATGCCCGGAAAAGAATATGTGAAGACCAGCGACGAATTTCTGGATATGAAAGATTTGCCGGAAAGCGTTATTTTTATCGGGGGCGGCTTTATCTCGTTTGAATTCGCTCATATTACAGCGAGAACGGGTGCGCAAGTAGTGATTCTTGATAGAGGGAGCACTCCTCTCAAAATATTTGATGCTGACCTGGTAGAGCAAATGGTTAAATCGTCCGCTGAAGAAGGAATTGTAGTAAAGAGAGAAAGAGCAGTAGAAAAAGTCGAAATGATTGACAGCGCTTTCGCGGTAACGGTAAAGAACGCTGAGGGCGCGAGTGAAGTCTTTAAAGCTGATTTAGTTGTTCACGGTGCGGGCAGAGTCCCTGACCTTGATGATATGAACCTCGAAGTTCTAGATGTTCAGCGAAGTCGTCGGGGTGTAGTGGTTAATGATTATCTCAAAAGTGTTTCAAACCCCTCTGTATACGCTGCCGGGGATGCGGCTGAGATAGGACCGCCATTAACGCCAGTCGCTTTATATCAGGGCAATGTTGTGGCCCGAAACATCATTGACGGCGACAAAACAAAAGTCGACCATTCAGTTGTTCCGAGTATTGTTTATACTGTGCCACCGATAGCATCTGTCGGCATTAATGAAGACCAGGCTAAAAAGCAAGGCCTGGATTTTCGAGTCAATCATCAGGATACGTCTCAGTGGTATAGTTCGCGGCGGCTGCAGATTAAGGCCTCGTCAAGTAAAGTTCTCGTTGATAACGCGTCCGATAAGATTCTCGGGGCTCATATCTTCGGACCGGGAGCTGAAGAGCTTATCAATGTCTTTGCGCAAGCCATGAAGACAAAGGCCACCGCAAGCGACTTAAAAAGCACAATTTTTGCCTACCCGACATTTTGTTCAGATATCAAATATCTTGTCTAGCGATCTATTTCTGTCGCAGCAATAGAACGCAAAAGTGCCGATTATCATCAATATATTTCTCTACCACAACGAGTCCGAAAGTGCGAAGGTAGGGAACTATTTGTTTAAGTCTGAATTTACGGCTTATTTCGGTCAAGATCATTTCGCCGGCGTCGATTTCAAAAGTTGTGGCTAAAGGCGCGATATCAATTGTCTGCGCCTCCAGAAATTTCGCGAAGATTTCAACTCGCTGCCAATCCGGATCATATCTCGCCACATGGGATATGGAGTCAGTATCAATTGACGTATTAAAATCGCGGTTCATGCGATCAAAAATATTTTTTGTAAACGCGGCGCTCAGGCCCGCGGAGTCATTATAGGCGGCGTGCAAGGCTTCGGGGTCTTCGGTAATGTCTATGCCTAAAAGGGAGAAG
>JAUVQD010000143.1 GCA_030598355.1 Actinomycetes bacterium | reverse complement strand
TTGGTCATCGGCGGCTTCCAGGTTGTTAAGAGCCTGGTTGACGCTGATATTTAGGTCTTCGAAGCTGTTGGATGCTGCCTGTACCTGGTTTCCGTCTATGTCCTTGGCAATTGAGCTGCCGATATTCTTGATCTTTCGCCAGTCCGCCAGGGCCTTCATAATAGGTTTTTTTATGGTTTGCGCTAATTTGTTCTTCAGTGACCAAGATGTCAAAAGTTTTATCAATTTGGCTGGCTTGCTTTCTCCAGTTCTCTGCTCTTTCGCTATCGAGATCCAAAACAGAATGTTCTAAATTTGTCACGGTTTTAGGTATGGCAATCTCTAGTTTTGAGGCAGGAATAATTTCGTCATCAAATTCCGACGTTATATCTTTTTGAATTGACACATAATCATTGAGTATGAAGATGATGCCAGAAAGCAGAGAAAACATAAGTAGCAGAATTATGATCATTTGAGGACATCCCTTCTTATTTTCGTAATTAAATTGGGCCAAACTAAGCTAATAGAGTTGCTTACGTTATAATATTTAGTCGTCAGCTAAATCGAAACAGGAGGATAGTGAAGTGAAGATCAAAACTTTTACCCAATCTCTGGAAATATTTAAAACTGCCGGTGAGCTCGAAAAGCTCGACAACCAAGTAAACGATTTCCTGGAGTCAGGCGGTGACAAAAGAGTCGTTTCTGTTAGCGACACGACAACCACTGGTGACAATGGCACCATTGGTATTATCCGGGTTCTAGCTTATGAGGATTTCAAAGATTAGCGGGTGATGTTTTGAGGTTCAAGATGTCGTCGCTTTTTATCTTGTAGAGAAGAAAATTGTCTTCCTGTATTACATCATAAGCCAGTGGTAGCAAATCTTTTAAAGTGGCCGGGATCTTTGGCTTCTCGCCTCTCAGAAAGATATCGACAGAAAAATCGCCTTCTACATTCTTCACCTGTGCTTGAATTTGTGAAACCGAATCGACCTTATAGACCCTTTTCATCGTTATTTGCAGCAGTTGAGGCGGGTAGACATATATCTGAAAATTTGGTGAAAATACCATCTCGTCATAGGAGGTATTTCGTAGGATGAATTGAGCTGCTTCGGCTTTGTCATCGAATACCTGTGTTTTACCGGGAAACAAAATATGATAATTGGAGTAGACATTTATGAGGTAAACTCCAGACAACACAATCATCGTTAAGGCTACGAGAGTCGTCAGGAATTGTTTCTTTGACTTTGAGTTCTTCCCGATGAAAACCAGAAACGCAGCTGGAAGCAGAACAAACGGGATAGTTGCAAACGGAATTGAAAACGGTAAAGCCATCCATTTATGGATAGCCGCGGTGTTTGTAAAGAAATAGACTAGTGAGAAACAGGGCAATAATAGTAAGCCAATCAGGAGCGTTATCTTCGAGAGATCTTCCGGCGTTTCCTTCTTCAAGAGCTTTTGAAAAACGATATGGAGCCCCAGCGCTAAAAATATTAGCAAACACAGCCACAGTATTATGCTTGCCGGTCTTCCAAGACTCTCGCCAATGTGATCGCCCCAAAAAGCAGTAAAAAAATTGGTCGTATATTCTTGTCCCTCTTCGCTCAAGGCTGTTCTATATACGAATCGAGACCACATTTTGGAAAAAGCGTTAAAAATATATAGTTGCAAACCGTATATAGAAAACGCTGCTATCGGTACTAGCCAAAAGCTAGTGCTCTTTTTTAAGAACTCGGGGAACTTTTTGTAAGGTATTTCAGCGCGCGCAATCTTGTATAAGTATAAAAATATCGCGATAAAAACAAAGAGCCAATCGATTAAGAAGCCGCAGAAAATGACTGCACCCTGAAGAAGATTAACCAGGAATTTATTTCGGATGCCGGGCCTAATTACTTCCAGGAAAATGACTAACACAAAAGGTAGGATCACAGCTGTATGGGGAGCGTAAGCATTTTGATGCCACCAAAATGGTCCGGGCAAAAATAGATCGAGATATATTGGAATAGTGGAAAAGAGAAATGAATTAAAATAGCTAAATCCAAGCTGCCAAGATAAAAAGAAAAAGATGGTTAGAGAGAGAAACAAAGCAATAAGCAAGTGATTTGCAAGGTTATACGTCATCACCATTGAGGGCGTAGGTTCGTGACCTCTGATTTTGGCCAGCAGGTAGATTGGAACGTAGGCCCCACCCGGAGCTGATGTCCAAGGTCGTCGGCTTTCGAAAGTTGGGAATTCCATTGATTTTGGATTCTCCAGTGTGGCGAAGCGAAGTTTCCAAGCCCCTTCTCTGTACCAGTTTTTTGTGAATACTAAAGTGCCTCCGGTAAGCCATTGTTGGTTTCCCCCCGAGAGTTTGCCAAACCACGGTTTTCTCACTTGAACCGTGATAGCGAATAAGGTTGCGGTTATCAGTAGTAGGGAAATAATGACAAAAAGAGTTTTTGATCTATTTTGCTCGATATTTACCCCCGGCCTTGAGTGCTTTTATGCTATTCGATCCACTTCTATTATACTTAGCAGCCCTTTCCAGAACCACCAATGACTCGATATGTGGGGTTCGCGGGAAGAAATTGTATAATTCGCAAAATGTCGGCTTGTACTTTTGCTCAAGCATTTTCAGGTCTCTAGCTTGAGTGGCTGTATCGCAAGACAAATAGATGATTCTTCGAGGAAGAACTTCCAATACTTTTCCGACTACTCTCGGATGCAGCCCGGCTCTTGGCGGGTCAAAAATGATCATTCTGTCTTTTTTTATCTCACTCAACATGGTTTCTGAGCTGGAGGCGCGGGCGGTTAAGTTCTTCAATCCGTTAATATGGATGTTTTCGCCGGCGAAACCCGACGCCGCTTTGTCGCTTTCGACCAAAAGGCCGCTTTTAACCTTGTCGCCGAGGGTGATGCCGATAGCTCCGACACCGCTATAGAAATCGACGATCTCCGCATCGTTCTCGACGAATGCGCTTATCTTGGACAAGGCTTTTTCGAAGATGTCGAGGTTGACTTGAAAAAAACTTAATGGGCCGTAAGTGAAGCTTTTACCGGCAATCTCCTCGGTGATGAAATTGCTTCCCTGTGAGTATTTGGGCTTGAATGGTTCTGGCGCACGTTTTAGATGATCCGCGGGGCAGATGTGAAAGCCGGTCAGGATATCGTCGCAAACAACCCCCGGTAATTGAAAATGTTTGTTCTTGACAGTCAATACTGCTACAACCAGGCCTTGGCGGTTCTCGCGCAATATCAAGCTTTTAAGGTCACCGGCGGGCGCCTTGACTTCGTTTAGCTGGTCAAGAATATGGAGGGCTACCTTGTTGGTATTTTCTTTAGCCAAAAGACACTTGTCGATCGGGAGAAGATCGGTCGTGCCCCGGCGGTGAAAAGCAAGGCTTATCGTGCGGCTGTTTTCATTCACGCAGAAGCTGTACTCTGTTTTGTTCCTGTATCCAAAGAGCGCTTGATCGTAAATTATCTCTAAATCCGGCAGCTCAATGCCGCCCATTCTCTTAAATGTCTCTTTAGCGATCTCGCGCTTCCAATGGTTTTCATGGTCGAATGTCATGTTTTGCCAGGGGCTGCAAGAGATAAAATGGTCTTCTTCGGGGTCGATTCTTTCCGGCGATACGTCTCTTATTCCGACGGCAATGCCTTCAAGATAATTCGTTTTCTTCTTGGTTACCTTGACGACCGCAGTTTCCCCGGGAAGGACATTCCACGCAAAAACCGGCTTGCCCTTGTGAAAACCTAATCCTTGTCCGCCGTTTACCAGCTTTATGATCTCGACTGTGATTTCAGGGGGTGATGACGACATTTCTCTCGTCATTTTCCGGACGATCCGCTAAGGCATCGGGGTCAAGGGCGGCGGATCGATAATTAAACGGCACGGCGCGTCCGCTCTCCGCCCACTCTATTATCTGGCGATCGCAAACCCGGCAGAGCGATATCGGCACCAATCCTACAATAGACAGCTGCGTGCCCCGGGAATACTGTGTGAGCGCGCGTTGGTGTTGAACAATATCGTCTCCCCCGCAGGTGACGCATTTCTCCGGTTCCGCGTCGCGCAGCCAGGAGCGATCACATCGGCCGCAATGCAACTTAATTCCTTTTGGTGACGGCTTGCCGGTCAACTCTTCGGTTTCACCGCAATCCGGACACGCGAACTCTTGAACCATAAAACCTCCTCAGTGGAACTCTATTCTAACGTGACTGTAGTGTTTGGCACAAACAGATGCAGCCGTGCGGATGTTGCGGCTGATTAATTAAAAAAGGCAGGGGTAACATATAAGAATTAATGATCTTCATAAGATAAGAGGAGGAAAAAACATGCCTGAATCCGCAATGGATATGATCCGCGAAGGCGGACCAATGAAGAATCAGAACCATAATCTCATTCACTCGCTGGATCTGACCCTTGCCAGTGCCGCCAGGATTAATCTGTATAGTCAGGACTCTCGAGATATGGGCTGCAACGTGTGCGAAGAACTTTGGATTAATTGGGGAGTACTCGATAGACAACATGCTCAACTA
>JAUVQD010000142.1 GCA_030598355.1 Actinomycetes bacterium | reverse complement strand
ATGGCGGCCCAAATTACAGACAAGACCAAGCTTGTTTTTGTCTGTAATCCCAACAATCCCACCGGCACGATTGTATCTGCCGATGAAATTAGCGACTTTCTAAAACTGGTTCCAGAAGATGTCCTTGTCTGTTTTGATGAGGCCTATTATGAGTATGTTGACGATTCGGGGTATCGAACCGCCCTCGATTTTTTAAAGAATCATCAAAACATCATCGTGCTGCGGACTTTTTCAAAAATCTATAGCTTAGCCGGAGCTCGAATTGGCTATGGGGTTGTGCCGGCCGAAATTCTGGAGGCGATGGATAAAGTTCGCGAGCCTTTCAATATTAATACACCCGCTCAAGTTGGCGCTACTGCCAGTCTTGATGATCAAAGTGAAGTGAATGCGCGGCGTCAGTCTAATCAAGAAGAAAGGAAGCGTTTGGAGGAGGCACTGGACCGGCTTGGTATGCGGCGATCAGAATCACAGACAAATTTTGTCTACTTTAGCCCCGGCATACCTCCGACGCGTGCTTTCGAGCGACTAAAAGCCGAGGGCTTGATCGTGCGCGTTCTCGGCGACAGCGAATTCATTAGAGCCACTCTGGGAACAGCTAAAGAAAACAGCAAGTTAATAAAAGTGTTGGAATCTCTGGCTTAAAGAATGTAAGGTATCTAATAACAAAAGGTACGGCAAAGGGGGATTTTGCGAACATGATGGTCGTCATGAAAGAAGGGGCCTCGGAGGAGGAAGTGCAGCACGTGATCGATCGGCTGGAAAAAGCCGGGCTGGGTGCCCATATCTCGCGAGGCGAGTTTAAGACGGTTATTGGAGTCATCGGCGCGCGCGAAGATATTTCAAAAGTCCCGCTAGAGGCCGTTCCCGGTGTTGAAAATGTTATTCCGATTCAAAAACCTTATAAGTTTGTCAGTCGCGAGTTTCAACCTGAAGATACGGTTATCGAAGTTAAGGGCAGCAAGATCGGGGGAGACACATTTGCTGTCATTGCCGGGCCGTGCTCTATCGAGACAGAAGAACAGATGACTGAGGCGGCGGAAAAGGCTAAAGCCGCCGGTGCGACCTTCCTGCGAGGTGGCGCGTTTAAGCCCAGAACCTCTCCTTACAGTTTTCAGGGGTTAGGTGAGGCCGGGTTGAAAATGTTGGCTGCCGCCGGCAAGAAGACCGGCCTGCCGATCGTCACAGAGCTCCTCGACGTTCGTGACGTAGAAGTTGTGGCGGAACACGCCGATGTTATTCAAATTGGCACACGGAATATGCAGAATTTCATTCTATTGCTTGAAGCCGGAGCCACCGGCAAACCGGTTGTGCTCAAAAGAGGCTTCGGATCAACCGTTGATGAACTATTGATGGCGGCGGAATACGTCGTTAAAGGTGGCAGCAGACAGATTATTCTTTGTGAACGGGGCATCCGCACTTTTGAGAAAGCAACCCGGAATACTCTTGATTTAAGCATGATCCCAATCGTTAAGAGCCTGAGTCACTTGCCAGTCATTGTCGATCCGTCGCACGCAACAGGAAAGAGCAGCTTAGTAGAACCAATGTCTCTAGCGGCGCTGGCCGCCGGAGCTGACGGAATAATGGTGGAGGTTCACCCCAATCCGGAAGAGGCTTGGTGCGATGGACCACAATCTCTGGACCTCAAGACTTTTGCGGGATTAATGGAGAAGATAAAGCCGATTGCCGCGGTGCTTGGCAAGAAAGTCTAGCTAAAGATGACCGAACCTCAAAAGGTCACAATAATTGGCGTTGGTCTTATTGGCGGCTCAATCAGTTTAGCTGTCAAATCCCATTGGCCTCAAGTGACAGTAACCGGCTTTGATATCGATTCCGACGTCCAGAGCGAGGCGCTGGCTCACGGAGTAATCGACGAGAGTGCCGTGGACATCGAGTCTAGTTGCGCGGGCGCTGATTTTATTTTTATCGCCACACCGGTGCTGATAGTTCCGCGTGTTATTGAGACGATCGCTTCTGTGGTTGGCGAGGAAACAATTGTTACGGACGTTGGTTCGACAAAAACCGCGATCGTTGAAATTGCGGAAAAGGTCTTGCCGCCCGCTACCAATTTTATCGGCGGTCATCCGCTTGCCGGTTCTGAACAAGCGGGCTTGCGGGCCGCGACACCGGAGCTTTTAAAAGACTCTGTCTATGTTTTAACTCCTACGACGAGAACTAGCCCGGATGCTTTTCAAAAACTTCATAAATTGCTAACCAATCTAGGCGCTAGAGTTATAGCCCTTAGCCCAAAGAAGCACGATGAGATCGTAGCCGGCGTTAGCCATCTTCCACATTTAACAGCGACAGCGCTGGTAAATGTAGTTGCGGCTGTTGGGGAAGAAGGCGAAAATCGACTTCTCTTTGCTGCCGGAGGTTTCAGAGATTTGACAAGGATAGCTTCGGGCAATCCAGATCTGTGGGCTGATATATGTCTAGACAATAAAGAGGCGATCGCTGTCAGCATTGATAAGCTCACTGCCGGCTTGAGCGATATCCGGCAGGTGATAACCGATGGCGATCGAGATCGGCTAATAGAGATTCTGGCCACAGCTAAAGATAGGCGAGCTTCTATGTCAAGCGGAGCAGCGGCCGCTACCGTCCTTCGCGAATTCAATATTTCGGTAAGCGATAAGCCGGGCATCATAAGTCAGATAACATTGACCTTTGGTCAACTTGGGATAAACATTGAGGACATACAAATAGTACATTTAGGCGGCGATAGTGGGGTGGTTAAGCTCTTGGTTAACGATAACCCTCGCATTCATAAGGCGCTTTTGGAACTCAAAAACTCAGGGCATAAAATCACCGAAAGCCTGGAAAGTTCCGGGTCAAAGGAATGAGCGAAAAAGTTGTAATTCAGGGACCGGGACCGCTTGCGGGCACTATTTCCATTCCGGGAGACAAATCAATTACCCACAGAGCGCTGATTTTTTCAGCAATTGCTGAGGGTGAGTCGCGACTTGTCAATATATTACCTTCAGAGGACTGTCTGAGCACCTTGCGGATCTTGCAGAACCTGGGTGTCGAAATTGAGCACGCCGGTAATGAGACCAGAGTTCTCGGCCGGGGCTTTTATGGTTTGGACGAGCCCGAGAATGTGCTGGATGTCGGCAATTCGGGAACGGCCTTGCGTGTGCTTCCCGCAGTCCTGGCGGCTCAAGCCGGTGTCTCGGTTATCACCGGAGACATCTCAATTAGGAAGCGGCCCGTTGATCGCATAATAGAGCCTATTGCTTCGATGGGCGGAAAACTCTGGGCTCGAGAAGGTGGCAGACTTCCCCCTCTAGCTATCGTGGGCGGCCAGCTAAAAGGCACAGAATATCGGCTGCCGGTAGCCAGCGCTCAGGTTAAGACGGCCGTGATTCTAGCGGGCATCTTGGCTGAGGGCGAGAGCACGGTGATCGAGCCCGTGCGCTCCCGTGATCACACTGAGATCATGTTGAATTTCCTGGGCGCGGCTATCCATACGGAAGAGCAAGCAGAGGGGCGACGGATTATTGTGCAGGGGGGTCGGCAGTTTAAGGGCCGGGAAATAGTTGTCCCCGGAGATTTTTCATCAGCGGCATTCTTTTTAGCCGCTGGTGTGCTGGCAGGGGCGCCTGAAATAACGGTACAGAATTCCGGTCTAAATCCGACGCGAACAGGTTTCATCGAGGTTTTAGAGCGCATGGGAGCGGGAGTTACAATAGCCGATCAAGCCGAGTTCGGGGGCGAAAAGTCTGGATCGGTGACGGCTGCTAAGTCAATACTCAGGAGCTTAGATATCGGTGGCGATATTATTCCCAGGATAATTGATGAACTGCCTTTGGTGGCTTTGCTGGCAACCCAGGCAGATGGTCAAACTGTGATTAAAGACGCCGCTGAGTTACGTGTAAAAGAAACCGACAGAATTAGCTTGGTCGCACTTGAGTTGAAAAAAATGGGCGCCCGAATCACAGGTACGCCTGATGGTTTCATAATTGATGGGCCGACACCCCTTCATGGCGCTGATGTCGACAGCCACGGGGATCACCGTCTGGCTATGATGTTGGCGGTGGCGGCGATGGTTGCCGAAGGTGAAACAAGAATAGGCCACGCGGACGTTGTTGATGTCTCGTTTCCCGGATTCTTCAAACGCTTACAATCGTTAGGCGCGGAACTTGTCTCTATTGCCGGACAGTAGTTTGGTTATCAACCCATTGTGGTACAATCTTCACCAATGAGCCGACTACGTATAATCATCGGAACACTATTAGGCACCGCTATCATACTCTTCTTTATTGGAGCCACAGCTTATACTGATTGGTTGCTCTTTGTTCAACTTGGATATGAGAAGATATTTCTTACCAGCTGGATCTATCGCTTGGGTGTCGGGTTTGGTTTTGGGGTAGCCACGTTCATAATTTTATATTTTTATATCTGGCTGGCTAAGACCTTGTCTCCCAATATTCATTTTATTTCAAAAAGCGCGGAACTCGAGCAGCTTATTCAAAAGGGGCGCGTATATCTTGACAGATATTTCGCT
>JAUVQD010000159.1 GCA_030598355.1 Actinomycetes bacterium | reverse complement strand
CTCGAAAAGAAAAGTGCTTCTGCCTTTAATCTGCCACACAAAGAGAGGCCGGCATTTTTGTATTTTTGATATTCTATAAGACGACTTACAAGCAACTGCCTTTGCTCAAATGCCGTCACCACGTCATATTCCTCAATCGAAGGCGGTCTTGGCAACAGACCTGCTGATTTTATCTCCAACAAAGTCGCCGCTACCAAAAGAAAGTCTGTGGCAATTTCAAGGTCAAGTTGTCGCATCTTATTTAGATAATCTAAATATTCTTCGCTAATTATAGCTAACGGAATGTCATAAACGCTGACGCGATGTCTTGAAATTAAATTGAGAAGAAGATCAAACGGCCCTTCAAAAACCTCAAGCTTTACTTGATAGGACATATGTTGATCCTTGTCCTAACTTCCTTCATAGTTTCTCTCGTTACTTCCCCGGCCCGCTTGGCCCCATCCTCCAAAACCTTTGCAACCAAACCAGGCGACGTCGCCAGTTTGGCCCGTTTTTCCCTGAAATCAGCTAGAGATTCGCTAATAGATGTGGCTAACAGCGCCTTACAATCGGTACATCCGATCTTCGCTATTTTGCACTCTTCGGCAATTCTCTCAACTTCGGAAGGCGTGAATATCTTGTGCATCGCAAAGACACTACAAACTTCAGGGTGCCCGGGGTCGTCTCGTTTGATTCTGGCAGGATCAGTCACCATTTTACGCACTTTTTTTGATATTTCTTCAGGCGTGTCAGTTAGGAAAATCGCGTTATTGTAAGATTTGCTCATCTTTCTATTGTCCGTGCCGGGAACCCTTTTGCCTTTTGACAGCTTCGCTTGCGGTTCCGTTAGATAGTCGCCATATAAATAGTTGAAACGTCTGGCTATCTCTCTTGTTAATTCAAGATGCGGTAGCTGGTCTTCGCCTACCGGAACAACTTCCCCGTGAACGATCAAAATATCAGCTGCCTGTAAAACCGGATAACCAATAAAGCCATATGTCGCTATCTCTTTGTTTTTTAGCTCAACCAGTTGCTCTTTATACGTCGGGTTCCTCTCCAACCATGCGAGCGGCGTGAACATGCCTAGGTATAGCGCTAGCTCAGCTACTTCAGGAACGTCTGATTGTCGGTAGATTGTGCACTTTTCCGGATTGAGCCCGAATGCCAGCCAATCTAAGACCATCTCTTCAATGTAGCTTCCCAGCTGACCAGTGTTGGCATAATCAGTTGTCAGGGCATGCCAATCGGCAATAAAAAAATAGCAATCATATTTTGACTGCAAATCCAGCATATTTTGAAGATTGCCCACCATATGCCCAAGGTGTAACTTGCCCGTCGGGCGATAACCGGTTAAAACGCGTTTCAATTAAGCTCCTTGTCGTAGTTTATTATACCAGGAACAGGTTGCTAAAAAAGTTAATGAATGGACTGAATACCCGGGTGAAGCCGCCCGGGTAAAAATAAATAGCTATGAAAACTATAACAATGCCGTAGCCCTCTATCGATTGGTAGATTTTAAGCAGCGGTTCCGGCAAAATCGCCGAGACAAGTCTCGAACCATCCAAGGGCGGAAGCGGCAAAAGATTGAAAACGCCAAGAATAATATTTATAAAAGCGATAGACCCGACGACATAGCCGGCAAGACCCGTTATCAAACCTGTTTTCAAGAGTAGGCCAAGTATGGCCGCGATCAAAAAATTGCTGAGGGGACCGGCCAGGCTGACAAAAGCCATTCCCCATTTTGGATTCTTGAAATAATGGTGATTCACCGGCACGGGCTTTCCCCAGCCAAACTTGAAGATCACGAACATTAAGGTTCCGAAAACATCGAGATGCTTGAGGGGATTAAGGCTAAGACGCCCTTGCTCTTTGGCTGTTGGATCACCCAGAAGGTACGCGACAGCGCCATGAGAAAATTCGTGAAAAGTGACTGCCACCAGTACAGCCACGGCTAAGACCGTCCATTCGATTACTAGCTGCATGTCTTTCCTAAGGTAAACATATTTGAAATCACGATCAGTTATTGTAACATATGGGCTGTAAACAACCGACCAAAAGGACCAAACCTATTACACGTATTTTGACGGGAATTCTGATTTGCTCGTTTTTGATAACCGGGTGCAAATCGTCGACAAAGACAGTTAAATTGGGGCGAGTCTATATTTCGTCAGAACCCGATGTGGAAGCCGACATCTTTATTAACGACCAAAAGCAGTCAGCTAAAACGAACACGTACTTCAACTTAAAGCCAGGATCCTATAATGTCCGGCTGGTTAAAGAATCCGACCAGCCCGATGACCCGAAGGTTGGAGAAGCCAAGGTGCAGGTGAAACCAGGGAAGGTTAGAAGAGTAACTGTTACTCTAAGCAAGATGAGAATTATCCCGGCCGCTGCCTCCACTGATAAACTCCATCCAATCACTCCCGGCCAAAAGATGATTCTTGATTTCTATTCGACCCTGACAAAAAAAGACCCGCGAGAAGCTTACTCTTACCTTAATTACCAGGGTAAAAGAGAGCAAGGCACTTATTGGCGATGGTCAAAAAAATATCAGACTGTCTCTTCTGTTGAAGTTGTGGGGTTGGAGCTAGAGAGCGTTGAGGCATCCACATCGGTGGAGATCAACAAAGTTGTCTTAAGAACAGTGTCCACGACTTCGATCAGAGAACCGATTCCGCGAGAGGATTTATCGACAGTTACAATTACATCCGTCGATCAGATTGGTGTCACCGGCCTCCCTAGAATTAGCTCGATCGTTGAAGATAAAGATGGCCCGCCCGACCCTTAAGATGCTCTTTGTCCAACCGCCCGTTTACCGCTTTTTGTGCTTGATTACGACCGGGCCGCTCGAATATCTTTTGGTCTCATAGACCCCATCTTTAGCCACGGCGTAAATATAATACTTGCCGCGTTTCACTTTTTTTGTATTCCAGACAAAGCTGTTAACGCCTTGTCTTTGAATAATGTTCTTCTTGATCAACCGGCCATCGAACCCTCGTCTATTCTTATCGTAAAACAAGTTAATACGGGTTCGACGCGGAGACCTCTTGTAATCACGCCACGTAATCTTAAAACTCTTATCGCCTTCGTCATCAGCCTTGATTTTTATGTAGTCAATATAAAAACGGCGACGAGCTCGCCATTCCAACGGGTCAAAACGAAAATCATTTACTTTTCCTCGCCACCCGATTTTCCCGCCATCCAGCTTGGCCTTCTTTAGATCAATCACATAAGTCGTCCACTTAGGGTAAATCACGATATCGTTAATCGTCTGGAAGAGGCTCAAGGTATTATGATCTCTCGACCAGATAACACGGCTCATCGTGCCGTCGCCGTAGTGAAACGGCCCGTCATAGCGAATGCGAAAGACCAGTCGATGATATTTCTTTGAAGCAATCGGTTTCGGAACGTTCAAATGGAAATAGCCATCGCCATTTGATGGTGTCGCGGACATAATCCCCCTGGAAAACCGGACGTTTTTCAGATTTCGCCAATACCAGATATCGCTTCGCTTGTTCATGTCCCAAGGGTCGCGGAGTACCGTGCCGGCGTAATCCTTTCCGCCTGTTTCGTCCGGATTAAGAATCTTTGTCAGGGGAGACCCGCTGATAACAATGGGCAGAGAATTAAAGCTTGCTCCGTTTTGTTTTTTGATAGTAAAGCGATAACTGCCCGGCGGGTATGGTGCGGAATCCCAAAGAAACGAGTTGCTCCCGCTACTGTCAACGCTGCCCACAAGTTCCATTGAGCCGGCTTGTTTGGGCTCGTCAACAAAAATCTGAGTGGTTCCCTGGGGCGAGTCGTCAAGCCAGGCCACGACAACCCGGCGCTTTGAGTATTTATAAAGGCGCATCCAGTCAACCTTAATGTCAACTCCTTCTTCAAAGGTCGGGTCAAGGCGTAATCCAATTGGCCTCCCCTTCCACTGGCCAGTGGAAGTCACATTAACTACATATGTGTGCCAACCCTTTTTGACCTTAAAAGTCACCATACCGAAGTTCGTCCATCTCTGATTGTAAAACCAAAACAATTGGGCCGCTGTCCGCTTACTGGAATACATCCTGATGCTGAAGCGGTTGTATTTTCTTGTCGGTATCCTGTTTATGTAGCCGTCGCGCCCATTGAATTGCACGCCCTCGTATCCGGGAAACAAGGGATGAAAACCTGAATCTTCACCTGAGGTTGAGGCTGACAAAACGCCGGAGTT
>JAUVQD010000180.1 GCA_030598355.1 Actinomycetes bacterium | reverse complement strand
GGGATCATTTATGACCGGATTGTATTGCCGGGCTCCTTTTTTTATTTCTAAATCTGCCTGAGCAAACAAAAGAACTGTCTGCTCCTCTAAGCTTCCCTTCGGTATCGCAATTCTTAACATTCTTTTCCTTTCAATTTATGATCCTGACTTTTTACTACTGCCCTTGCCAAGGCTGGCGGACAAATACTCACCGGTAAATGAATTTTTGTTAGCCGCGATTTCCTCGGGTGTCCCGATTGCGATTATCTCGCCGCCCTTATCGCCGCCTTCCGGCCCGAGGTCAATTATATGATCGGCGCTTTTTACCACATCTAAGTTGTGCTCAATAACAAGAACGGTGTTCCCGGTATCAACCAAACGCTGAAGCACTTTTAACAGTCTGGCAACGTCCGCAAAATGAAGTCCGGTCGTCGGCTCATCCAAAATATAGAACGTCTTGCCCGTGGCCACCCGGCTGAGCTCCGCGGCGAGCTTTACTCTCTGCGCTTCGCCTCCAGACAAAGTCGGCGCCGGCTGTCCTAGTTTTACATATCCGAGACCAACATCATATAAGGTAACTAAGCGCCTCTTTATCTTTGGTATATTAGCAAAAAACGCCACAGCCTCCTCGATGACATATCCAAGACGTCAGCAATGTTTTTGCCTTTAAACTTAACTTCAAGCGTCTCTTCGTTGTAGCGTTTACCCTTACAAACTTCGCAGGGGACGTAGACATCAGGCAAAAAATGCATCTCTATCTTTATTGTCCCGTCACCTTGACAAGCTTCGCAGCGACCGCCCTTGACATTGAAACTAAAACGACCGGGCTTATAACCGCGTATTTTCGCCTCTTCGGTGGCGGTAAAAACCATTCTGATCTCGCCAAACACTCCGCTATAGGTAGCCGGATTTGAACGGGGCGTTCTCCCGATCGGCGATTGATCAATTTCGACGACTTTATCAACAAAAACAAGGCCCTCAAGAGCTTGATGGCGGCCAGGTCTTTCTCTTGATTTATGAAGCGAGGCCGCTAACGCTTTGGCTAGCGTATCGCTGACCAAAGTGCTCTTACCTGACCCGGAAACACCGGTTACACAGATTAATTTTGCCAGCGGCAACCTCACATCGATATTTTTTAGATTATGTTCAGTCGCGCCCTTAATAACCAATGCCTGACCATTGCCATCCCGCCGTTTTTCGGGAACCGGTATCTCAACCAGGCCGTTCAAATACTTGCCGGTCAAAGAGGCCGGATCATTCATAATTTCCTCAGGCGTACCGAAAGCGACAATTTCTCCGCCCAGCGCTCCCGCGCCCGGTCCAATATCGACCACAAAATCGGCGTTGCGAATTGTGGCCTCGTCATGTTCGACAACTATTAGCGTATTGCCCAGGTCTCTCAATCTCTTTAAGGTTGTGATTAGCCGCGCGTTGTCCCGCTGATGTAAACCTATCGTCGGTTCGTCCAGAACATATAAGACGCCCATCAGCCCTGAGCCTATCTGGGTCGCCAGGCGAATTCTCTGCGCCTCGCCTCCTGATAGGGTCGCGGCGGCGCGTCCCAGAGTGAGGTAGCCGAGACCGACATCGACTAAAAAGCGTAAGCGTTCTTTTACTTCTTTGATGATTCTAACCGCGATCATCGACTGGCGTTCGGACAGATTCTCCGGCAATCGATTAATAAAAACCAGCGACCTGGAAACCGGTAATTGACAAAGCTGATAGATGTTGTGCCCATCAATTGTAACCGCGAGGCTGACAGGTTTAAGTCTGGCCCCCTCACACTTGGGACACTTAGTAACTCTCATATATTGCTCAATTCGCGATCTGGAATAGTTCGAGTCTGTTGCCTTATATCGACGCATAAGATTCGGGATGACCCCTTCATAGACAGAACTATAAGAACGATTGATATCGTCGGAATCAACAAAACGAAGTTCAACTGTGGTTTTTGGTTCACCATACAAAATCAGGTGCTTATGTTCACGACTTAATTGGCTAAAAGGCACTTTGGTATTGAAACCGGCAAGACGCGCTAAGCCGGCCAATAGCTTGGGATAATAAGTGTGTTTGCCCGCAAAAGGATGGATAGCTCCTTCGTCTATTGTCAACTCTTCGTTAGCAATGACTAATTCAGGATCTATCTCCGGCTTATTACCCAGACCGCCGCAGAAGGAACAAGCCCCATAGGGGCTGTTAAAAGAGAATTGTCTCGGCGCCAGCTCATCGGAACTAAAGCCACAATTTAGACACGCGAAACTCTCAGAAAACGACAAAACGCGCCCTTGATCTCCGTGGAGCAGCTCGATATTGACTGAGCCTTCCGAAACCTTAAGGGCCAGCTCAATTGAATCGGCTAACCTTCTTTTGATATCGGCCTTTTTAATTAGCCTGTCGACCACGACCTCGATAGTGTGCGCCCGATTCTTATCAAGGCTTATCTCTTCCTCAAGCAGCCTTACTTCACTATCAACTTTCACCCGAGCAAACCCGTCGCGCCTAAGGTTATCAAAAATCTTTCGTGACGAACCTTTACGACCGCGCACCAATGGTGCTAATACCTGGAATTTTGTATCGTCCGGCAATTCCATGACTTGACCTATTATCTGTTGGGCGGATTGTTTGGATATCTCAGCTCCGCAGTCCGGACAATGCGGCGTCCCTATCCTGGCGAAAAGAAGGCGCAAGTGATCATATATTTCAGTAACCGTGCCCACCGTTGAGCGAGGATTCCTGCTCGTCGTCTTTTGGTCGATTGAGACGGCCGGCGATAGCCCGTCGATGTGATCAACATCCGGTTTATCCATCTGTCCCAAGAATTGACGGGCGTACGATGATAGGGATTCTACATATCGCCTTTGGCCCTCGGCGTAGATAGTATCAAAAGCCAATGACGACTTGCCTGACCCACTCAGCCCAGTCATGACGATGAGCTTGTCGCGAGGAAGCTCAAGGTTGATGTTTTTTAAATTATGTTCGCGAGCTCCTTTTACGAAAATCTTGTCGTTTGACACCGGCAATACCTCGAATTGTATTTTGCTTTTTTATTTCAAAAACGGCCGGTTTTTACTCTGCCGGCCGTTAAGAAAAGATTAGATAAAGTCGCTTCAGGTGAATTTAGCCTACTCAGCCCTTAGCCGGAGGGGTCCTGTCGATCTCTTCTCCTTTGCAAGCATCACAAATGATATCTTCCCAGTCAATTAACTCAACGATCTGGTTATTCTCAAGCTCTGCAACTTTATAACTTAGGCCCTCAGCGTTGAGCTTAATTCTTATCGGCCACTTGACGTTCGCTATCCAGATTGATTCATCGTCTTTCGTCGAACGACCACATTGCTTACAGGTTAAAACTTGTTCTGTCAATTTGTCGACACCTCCATCGCATCAACAATATTACACTATTGACCCCAATCTAATAAAATTGATTTTTAGTCGAGAACGCCGAGGGCGTCGATATCCAGGATATCGCGGTTTCCCACATTGACGATCCTGATTGTATGCGTGCCTTTTCTTCCAAAAGACTTGGAAAAGACAACCCTTCTGAACCTGATTCTTGAATGCACTGGGTCGATCCTTTTAACTAGTCTACCGTCTACGTAGACTTTGGCTTTGGAGCGGTTTGGACCGACTGAAGCTATGACGTAAACCGCCCGTCCGACAAATTTATGAGTAACAGAGTCTCCTGATTTCCTTGAGTATCTCACTGTTCCCTTATAGAGTCTGGAGCGCGAGTTCTTATAGGTACCGCGAAATCCTTTCCGCCTTATGATCAAAAAGCACAGTTCAATACAAAAAGACAATAATTTACCTGCAGAAATAGATTATTTTGCGAGTCTTTTT
>JAUVQD010000200.1 GCA_030598355.1 Actinomycetes bacterium | reverse complement strand
CGAACCCGCGACCAACAGCTTGGAAGGCTGTGACTCTACCAACTGAGTTACGTCCGCAAAAATATTTTGTGATCTAGTCAGGGTGAGAGGATTCGAACCATCCTCCCTCGCTCACCCAACAGTTCGCTCTTTGAGGGCAAAACCCAAGGTTTTACCCTCAACGCCCAAAAGACGGGCTGCTCCCTTTTCCTGAAGTTGGATTACGGGGAAATTACGCTTTCCCCGTAAAACTTAACCCCTACAGGTCGGAGCTTCGAACCTAGTCGGGGTGAGAGGATTCGAACCTCCGACCTCCTGCTCCCAAAGCAGGCGCGCTAAACCAAGCTGCGCTACACCCCGTAATCTAAAGAATGGCAGTTTATTATATCGGAATCACATTGGTATGGTAAACATAACTTGCATATCAAAGTTAAACAGTGAATAGTTAATGAGTGATGGAACTAGATTTCGGAGGTACGCCATGTGTCATGCTCAAACACGAGTCTGTAAATGCGGAACAGGAATAGCAACATTACATTTTGGTAATAATATCTTGCCTGAAAACGTTGTGACCGAGCTTTATTGCCCGGAATGCACGGCAAATCTAACCATTGACCACTCTACGATGCTTGAAGATAACGGTTGGGTAATTGAATTTGATATCGAAGGAGCTCGCCTTTTCGCGCATGAATTCCCCGCCGAGCCTGAGAAAGTAACTCCGGAGTTCATATTCGACAACGGGTTCTGCACGTGGGTGGGATACACACCGACCGACCAGAAGGATAGCCTCGAAGAAAAAGCGGCCATCATTGAGCTGGCTAAAACTGATAAAAAACGTTACTTCAATGAGATGAAAGACTGGTCGATCGGCAGAGTAAAGCGTTTAGCTGACGAAGGCTGGCGTAAAGCCAAGCTGGCGAGTTAAGTGCCTAACCAGCCGGAGTTTTTACGCACTTAGCCATCTGTAAGTACATCCCGACGTTAGAGTCCAACGCTTCAACAGCAAACTGACGCGACACTAAATCGTGGAACTCGTCTTGCGTGAAGCGATAATAGTATATTCCGCCTCCGTGAAAGCCTTCTTTCGGTCCAAATAATGACCAGAACCAAGAATCGCGATAAACGCTAATAACGAATCGGCCGCCATCCTTTATAACCCTGGCCGCTTCATCGATCGCCATATTGCGTAAGGTCGCGCCCGGTAGATGCTCAAAGACCTGACAACTAAAAGCGTGATCGGCAACGCCATCCCTGAGTGGCAAATGATTGATATCGGCATGGACCCAGTGGACATTTTTACCTGAACAGTTTTTTTGAGATCGCTTTAAGGACTTAATCGAGAAGTCGATAGCAACAACCTCGGAGGCCAGTCGGCTAATCTGGTCTGTTATTCGCCCGGTTCCAGCGCCAAGCTCAACTAATAAGTCTTTTTCACCCGGCTTTAGGAAGCGAATCACTCTTGGAATCTCGAGTTTAGACAAGACTTTTAACATTTTGAGGAGGTCATACTCTCGCGCCTGACTATCCCGGGCTCTCATCTCATTTAATTTGTTTTCTTCAATCTCTGATAGACTCCCCGGAACCTCTTCATGAAGAAAGCTCGGGATCCCGTGAATGATCTTGAAAACGCTTCGACAGTGCGGACAGTAGAGTTCTCCATCGATTACGTCAACTCGCGAACACGCGCTACACGCAGCTTCGGAAATTCGCTTGCCCTCTATCTCTTTTTGAGCGGTCACGCAATAAAGCTCACAACGATCAGACCCACTATCGGTATCTACTGTCGACCCTATTTTCAACTCAAGAGGAAAGTGTCTATCATGCGGACACGCGATTAAATCTAAAAGGCGTCTTTTCATTTTTTCTTCAATTGCTTGTCATCAACAACCTGGCCGTCTTTAATATTAATCAGTCGCTCGACGCCCCGAGTTGATTCAGCATTATGAGTTACCATAACGATTGTCTGACCTTCATTGTGCAATTCGCTAAAGAGAGCCAAGATCTCTTCCCCGGTTGCTGTATCCAGGCTCCCTGTGGGCTCATCGGCTAATAATATCGGTGGTTCGTTAACTACCGCCCGGGCTATAGCGACCCGACCCTGTTCGCCACCGGAAAGCTCTGAGGGTAAGCGATTGAACTTCTTGGCCAAACCAAGTCGCTCCAACACAGCTCCTGCTTTGCCCTCGTGATCCGTGGCGTCGCTAACTACAAGCGGTAACATCACATTTTCAATAGCGGTCAAATATGGAAGCAGTTGAAGTTGCTGAAAAATGAATCCCAAATATTCCCGGCGAAAATCAGCCTGGTGCTCCGAAGAAAGCCCATAGACATCGATATCATCAACAAGCATCTTGCCTGAAGTCGGCGGATTCATAGCCCCTAAAATTGACAAAAGTGTACTTTTTCCGGATCCGGAAGGCCCCATGACAGCCAGATACTCGCCTTGGTCAATAGACAAATCGATCTTGTCTAAGGCAATCACCTCGTTTTCACCGACGCCATAATGTTTTGAAATACCCTCTAACGAGACCAACTTAGACAATTTTTTAAAAACTCCCTTTATAGACTCTTAATTGATTCAACCGGGTCAAGATTTGCCGCCCGCCGGGCCGGCACCAGGCTAGCCGTCAACCCGATTCCAACAGACATAACTACCGCGATCACGAAAAGCAGCAAGCTTGGTTGCGTAACACCAACCACATCTTTACTTATTGCCGGCAGAGCCCTGATGGCGCCAAAACCAAGAGCGTAGCCGATAACGCCGGCGACTAGTCCTACTATCAAGACCTCGATTAAAACAATTCCAGCTATCTTGCTCTGACGGAATCCTATCGCCCTCAAGATCCCAATTTCCGCCCGGCGCTCGTTTACCGCTGAGGCCATTGTCGTAAAGACAACCAGGGCGCTGATTAGGACAACAACGGCTGTGATGCCAACACCAAATCGCGCTATGTATCCTAGAGCGCTCTCATTATACGATACTGCCTGTCTAACTGACTGCACCTTGGCCTTCGGCAAATCGGCCCGAAGCGCGCTCGCCAGTGGTTCGACATCTTCAACGCTTCTAGTGGCGATTTCAATTAACGTAACTTTACCAGGCTTGTTTGTAATCTCCCTTAACTCTTCTATGTCCATAAAAATGAGACCGTCATCCTGGCTACCTGTTTCCATTAAAATACCTGCTATATGTAGAGAATGGTCACCTACGACCAAATCATCGCCGGCCTCGACTTTCAGCTTTTCAGCCACCATCTCACCGATAAAATCTTCTCCGGCCTTTTCTGGATAACGTCCCGCTTCCACCAACCACCATTTTTTTACTCTTTTTTCCACCGGCAAGTCCACGCCAGCCAACAAAACCCGTTTGCCGTTTACTTCCAACGCTTCCAATAATTTTGGTGAGATATCACGAACGCGCCCACTTGAGCTCGCTGTTTCATTGGCTTTTCGCAGGTCATCTGCGCCCAATGCCGGAGCTTGAAGCGGATTGATAGTTCCAAGGGTCATTCCACCATACTCGATCGCTAATTCTTT
>JAUVQD010000117.1 GCA_030598355.1 Actinomycetes bacterium | reverse complement strand
TGCCAACACTGGCGGCTATAGCTGGACCCATCAGTGGCGCGATGACCATGGCGCCGATGATGACCGCCGCTGAGTTGGTAAGCAGCCCTGTGGCTGCAATTATCGCGCTGACAGACGTCATGATTAAAAAGGTCGATACAGACGGTGCCATTTCCTCCGCCCGAGCCAGAAGTTCTTCACGAGATATCTCGTCTCTTTGATAGCGATTTTTGAGTTTTTTAAAGTGGTGTGAGACAACGACTTCAGGTTTTAGAACAATCGTGAAGGCTTTTTCTTCAACGCCGGCTTCCCTCAAACGGTCAAGTACCTGACCAACTGCGCTGGCCGGCACTGGAAAAGAGACTACGGCGACATATCCGTGCCTACCGGTCTCTTCGGTCACAGCGTAATCTATTCCCTCCTTATCGAGCTGATCAAGGATGGAATCGCGTTTCCCTTCCGGTATCAATATCTGTACATATCGCACCCGTAATATATTCCCTTTTGTCGCGATTTGTATGAAACCGTTGTTTCTTTATGCTCAAATCCTGTCGGGCCGGAAGGTCATTAAATATTGCGATCTAATATTTCTTTTTTCTTTGCAGCGAATTCTTCGTCGTTTAAAATTCCTTCATTGTGTAACTTCCCTAGGTTTTCCAACTCATCGGTATAGTCGCTCTCGCTTGATGTATTCTGTGTTGCTTCCCCGCGAACGTCCTGTTCCGCCGTTCTCTCGCGTCGACTCATTCTGCGCCGAGTACGGCGTCTTGCCCCTCCGCGACCTGCGGGACCAAGTTGTGGTGTCATATTTTTTCCCCTCTTTTCGGATCTTTGTTAGAGGCCTGCTGATCTTCGCCTGACCGCCGCAGGCTCCTGACTATGGAAGAAGGTTTGATATCCAGTTGTTGACTCAACCAGTAGTCCAGAAGATAGCTGGTGCCGATGATGATCAAACCTCCGGCAAATATTATCCAAGTCTGTTGGACAAGCAGGTCTATAAAAGCAGCGTATAGATCACCCACGATAATCCGGGCGTTACCGCTACCGACTGTGGCGAGCAGCGGAGATTTAAAGGCCCATGTCAGAACCAAGAAAATAATGGCGCCGATTGATATTGAATAGCCAAGCGTTTTAAGAATATAGCTCCGCTTTTTAGTAATCGCCGACCAGGCAAGGCCAATGATGATTGCCAGCGCGGCTACTGCTGCTATTCTCCCCAACCACAACAGTGTAATTCCAAGCGTAAAAATAGAGGGTATGGCACCCTTCTCAAGTAGCTCAATAGAACTAGGCAGATCCTCCACGGTTGTTTTTACTTCCGGGTCAACATTCGGAATAAGTTCGATTGCAGCCTTGGCAGGAGTGGTCAATCCCGATATATCTATAGCTATGGCAGTAGGTCCACTTGATACTAGCGCTGTCTGAATTTGGCCCCCTATTTCTTCCATGGCCGGTACGATAATATCGCTGTCGAGAAGATCACGAAGTGTCGGTTTTACAAATTCATTCGCCAACCGCTCGAGCTCAGGCAAATCGCCTAACGTCGCTCCGATAACCTGTGAGGCGATGGCACCCCGGACTCGGTTAGTTTTTATCGTCTCCACAGCCGTTGCAACAAATTGCTCTTCATTGAATACCTGTCGCTCAAGCCAAAGCCCAATATTGGCTAATAGCACCAAAGCTATTACTACTACAGATAGAGTTATAACCATTCTTTTTGACATCATTCCATCTCCTAATTTCACATTGTGTCTTGCTTTACCCTCAGTCTGATGTGGCAAACATAAGAACCAAAAAAGATATGAATTACGCCTTGATATGCTGGGAATCCCCGAGAAATATTGAGCGTTTATTTACCTTGAAGGGGGGAACAGTCTCTGAAATAACTATGTGAAAGGAGATGAAAAAATGAGTGAATTATTGGTTATCGGCTATGATGATGAGACCAAAGCCAATAGTGTTCTGGACGAACTACAAGAGCTTCAACGAGACTATTTGGTCGACCTTGAAGACGCCGCGGTGATCGTCCGCAACCGTCTCGGAACAGTCACGGTAACAACGACCGACTCCTCGATTGGAGCCGGCACTTTGGGCGGAATGTTTTGGGGCACCTTAATCGGATTGGTTTTTCTTGTTCCCGTTGTCGGCTTGGTCTACGGTGGATTAATAGGAGCGGCCGCCGGGGGCATAAATCGATTGGGCATTAAGGAAGATTTCAAAAAAGATTTTGGAAGCTTGGTCACCCCGGGTACCTCCGCGATTCTGGCGATCGCCCGTCACGTGGATCCGGAGAAATTGATCGAGGCATTGGAGCCTTACGGTGGCAAAGTGCTTCGCACTTCTCTCTCACCGGAGGCCGAAGAAAAACTTATGGACGAGCTCCACGGAGAGGAAAGAAAACAAGGCGCTGCCTAATTCTTGGAATCAGTTTAAATACAAACGTTTAGTATCAAGAAAAACCGCCGCGTCCGCGGCGGTTTTTCTTTTTCGCTCTTCTTTCTTCTCTTAAAAACTCAAGCTGCTTTTTTCTTTGGGTCTATGCGCGTTTCAGTCAGCCAATCTTGCATCTTGGCTTCACTTGGGGTAGCCAGCTCAGTTTGTTCCCGGCCACTCTTTGGTTGTTGCGCCGGCCAGGCCAGCGGATTCGTCTCAGCCATACGCGTGACAATCTGCTCTTCTGTTACATTAATAACCATCAGGTCTTCAGCTAAAGCTACCGGCCTATCATATGTTTCGCGCAAGCCCTCAAAGAACGGATCAACCGTGTCAGCGTCGATAAAATAATGGTATCCAACGCCAAGCTTTGGTTTGGCGATATCAAAAACTCTTCCGAGTATGTTAGGTGTGGTGTGTGCTGTTATTACTTTTCGGGCGTGTTCGAGCAGCATGCCCGATTTTTTCGCGAATGATTCCGCCGGCAAGAAGGCTTCGTGGACGAAGACATCAACGTTTTGTGAATGCTCGGCGTCAAAAGTGCTTGGAGACGCATCGCCTGAGAATGAAAAAGATAGATCATTCCATTCAAGACGGTAGCCCCTGGAGCCAAAAATGCAGTGCAATACCGCGTAGGAAAAAATCTTGACGCCGTTCTCATCATAAACAAGTACTTCCTTTTCGTTGGCGTCGTATTCATGGGCGATTATCTCCGCTCCAGTGCTGGGGGCAAGTCCTTTTTTGCTCTCAATGTGCCACAATGCCGCCCGACGCATTGAGTCGCAGAAAGCTTCGGTACCCATCTCCTTGGTATAGCCCGACGGTCCCCAAACATGCAGAGGCGTGTTGCGTCCCCACGCCATGGCATCAAACAGAACGTGAAAGTCACCCACATGATCGAGGTGTAAATGGGTGATAAAGAGCTTATCCAGGTCCGCGGGTGGAATCCCAAGACTCCATAAGTTCTGAACCGCGCCACCCCCGATATCGAAGATGAAATTATCACCATTGCCCAACTCTACGAGCCACGAGGCCGCCGCTTGAGCTTTTCTAACAATCGGGTTGCCGGACCCAAGGCAGGTAATTCTCATTTCATCTTCTGCTAACGTCTCTTCACCGGGAATATATATTTCCGGATATTCCTCTAGAGTGGCTCCTTCTTTTTTTACTACCACCGGGTCATCGGTAATCGCCTTGCCTGTGAGCGGAAGCGGGTAGCCCGCCGGTGTCATGTCTGTAGCCATATTTATTGCCTCCTTTTAATCGCCATACCCTCCTATGCTTCTAATGTTTCTTGATCGGTATATCCCGTGCCAGACTCCGCCAGTACACGGTGTGGAAATTTCGCGATCATTTTCTTATGCTCCTTAACTAGATCTTGAAACGGAACCGCGAGTGACATAAAACGGAGAGGAATCACTCCCTCGCCGATCTGGTCTTCTTTCGGATTGCTTACAACGTCAGAGAAGGCTCCGCCGGGAATACCACCATGGCCTTTACCCATCGTATGTTTGTATTGACGTTTGCGAACGGCCCCGAGCTCAGAGCCCGAATAATAAAACATATAATCGCGATGCGAATGTCCTTCGCCGAGAACTAGAAAAGAGGTCTGGTCAACACCATCGGTTACTCGATCATTTGGGATTTTTTCTGAAGCCCCGCCCAATCGAGCGGCAGTAGTGAAAAAGTCAGTTACTGAGATAATGTCCATCGGGTCCTGCCTGGCCTCTATTGTTCCGGGCCACCAAGCTATAGCTGGTGTTCTCATGCCACCCTCGGTAACTTGCCCTTTTCCTCCCTTTAACCAGTGACATCCAGACGATTCGATACCGGCAGCGTACATTGGCCCGTTGTCACTCATCCAGACTACCAACGTATTCTCAGCAATACCTTTGTCGCGAATTGTCTGAAGAACGCGACCAACATTATGGTCATGCTCCATCATTTCATCGGCGAAAGGTGTTCCGGCTTGTGATTTGCCCTCCCATTCAGGATGAACACCCCAGTAGTCCAGCTTGGAGGCGGCAAAGTAGCAGAAGAAGGGTCTGTCTCCTTCAGCGTGGTTGTTGATAAAATCAACCGTTTTGTTTGTCAGAGTCTCCTCATATGTCTTGAGACGCTCGGAGCTAAGTTTCTCAACCTCTTGAGCGCGCTCACCTTTTTTCGCCTCAAGTATCCCCTGGATTTTATATTTTTCTGCAAATTCTTTACTTTCCGGCCATTCGAAAGCACCGATCTTTTTATCTCCCCATACAAACGGCGCGGCGTTATAAACTGTAAAATAGGCCTCGTCAAAACCGTGATTTTGCGGCTGCTGTTCGTTTGCGTCGCCCAAATGCCATTTTCCATAAAAAGCTGTATCGTATCCGACCTCTGACAGTATGCTCGCAATCGTCTTTTCTCCTGGATCTAATCCCTGCGTCGATCCTGGCCACAAGACTTCAGTGAGTCCCGTACGCACCGGATGCCGGCCGGTCATCAACGCCGTTCTCGTCGGAGTACAAGACGGCTCCGAGTAAAAACTCAAGAACTTCATGCCCTCAAAAGCCATCTGATCAAGGTTTGGGGTTTCCGTGCCGCGGACTTTTCCGCCGCCGTAACACGTTAAGTCGGCCCAACCCATATCATCGGCTAGCATAAAAACAATATTTGGGTTTCGGCCGTTTTTGTTGGCAAGAGACTCAAGGATACTATCGACCTCGTTTTCCTCCTTGGACCATTTTTCTTTATTCATCTTTTCAAGCTGAATATAAGCAGCGTCATGTTGCACTTTTGACCACATCCC
>JAUVQD010000112.1 GCA_030598355.1 Actinomycetes bacterium | reverse complement strand
TTCGGTGCTGCTTAGCAATTATTCAGTTTAATATTGCTCAGTATACAACAGTCGGTTGTTTTATGAATATGTGTGCAAGACATTTTTCACCCCTTGAATGGCTACTGTATTACTTATAGAATGTATAAGACATAAAAACACTAGGTGAGGGGTGCCTATATGGCTGGCTGCACACTTTGGTTTACCGGTTTATCCGGTTCTGGAAAGACCACTATTTCAAAAATTGTTGAAGCAGAGCTGCGTCGACGAGGACATAAAGTCGAGGCGCTCGATGGAGATGTGGTTAGAACCAATCTGAGCAAGGGTCTTGGTTTCAGCAAGGAAGATAGAGACACCAATATTAAACGCATCGCGTTCGTTTGCGATCTTTTGTCACGAAATGAAGTCGTGGCTATCGCGGCGGCAATTTCACCATATCGGGAGACTCGCGATCACGCCAGGGCGATGATAGAAAACTTTGTCGAGATATTTGTCGATTGCCCGGTTGAGGTCTGCATAGAACGTGATACGAAGGGATTATACAAAAAAGCACTATCCGGTGAGATCAAGAATTTTACCGGGGTTTCTGACCCATATGAGTCACCCGAGTCAGCAGAAATTATTGTAAAAACCGCCGAAGAGACACCAGAAGAGAGCGCTCAAAAGATCCTTAAGCGATTGGAGGAGCTCTCCTATATCGAGGCGTCGGCGTCTGCCGAGGGCGTTTACAGCGAGGAAGAAAAAGAAGAACTCGCTAAGAGATTGGCCGATCTAGGCTACATCTAGCTCTAATCAAAGATGGGTGAAGCAGAGCAGGCAAGTAGTTTTAAGCAAACTGGAATTCGTAAATGGATTCTCACAGGCCTCTTAATTCGGCTGATAGTAATGCCGATCACCACTCATGGCGATCTTCTCTCCATCTATCATCGAGCACACCTATTACTTGACGGATCTAACGTAAAAGGGCTCGGTCCCAGCTTCTTTAATGTTATTCACGCTGGGTTTTTATGGGTGTTCAGGCCACTTTTGCCCTACTCATCGATGTGGGGAGATACAAAAGCCAAAACACTTCTAGCTTTTGATTGGCTTGCCTTTGTTAACCAAACGGCGGTTTTTCGTGAGCTATTCATTTTTAAATTACCCTATCTACTCTTCGAGATACTGGTGATCTGGATGCTCATTAAGTTAACCGAACCAGAGCGTGTTGAGAAAGTTGTGGCTTTCTGGGTTTTGAATCCGATCGTTATTTTCTCCGCCTATATTTTTGGCCGTTTCGACATGATCACGGTTTTTCTATTACTAAGCTCACTTTATTTTGCCAAACTCGGCATGAAAAATCGGTCGCTTCTTATGCTGGGCTTATCCGCGCTCCTTCGGATTTACCCGATAGTCCTTGTCCTTCCGTTCGCGCTTATTCTAGAGAGCGATTTTAAAAAACGCGTTCGTTTAGGTCTTGTCGGGCTCTTTCCGCTCCTGGCGTCTATGGCTGTTGGCTGGGCTCAAGGGCAAATAGGGATTATTCGAGGCATAGCCCCTATGGGACACTTGGCTTATCCTCTGGCAATGAAGTTTTTTCTGGGATTGAACGACCGTCTCTATATTTTTGTCCTTATCTACAGTTTAATTCTCTTATTTCTATATATTGAACCCCAAATTGGATTTAAAAACCTGGTGCAGTACAGCTTCTATGTCTTGGCGCTCTTTTTCGCGACTAGCTTTTTTCATCCGCATTATCTGATTTGGATAGTGCCCTTTATGGCTTTCTATTTTGATATACCAAAATTTCAATCGGTTTATCGGCTTTTATTAGTGGGTTGGGTTATCTATACCTTTCAGTGGGGGCGTGATTTAGCTGGATCGTTGTTGGCTCCCTTGTCTCCGGCTTTTTTCTGGTCCACGCTATCGCCGAGCGAATGGATAAACCACTATTATCCATCTGTTCAAATTATCGGCATGGGCCGCAGTTTTTTCTCTGCCACTTGCTTGGCTTTGGTCTATTTGGTTTGGAAGAAGCATAAAGAAACTGAAAAACCTAAAGAGGTTTCCGAAGAGAGCCCGGGGGAGGTCGTCTATGAAACCACCAGCTGATTTGGTGCCTTCGCGCCAGTCGTTATCTAGATTGTTTCTAGTGGTGGCCTTGGTTGTCTTTGCTGTGGCCGCTTCGGGTTGTGTCTACGTTCCGATTAGTGGCCAGGGGGATTTCGGAGTGCGTCAAGCCTCTCTTTTTGGAGAACGGCGGATTGGTCAAGAGTTTTATGTTGGTGATCGCAACTTGGCTCGAGTTGATGTCTACTTGTTCCCATCAAAGATCTTAAGAAGTGCGAAGAATGCCAAGAATCGAAAATTGATCTCTCGAACCCTTGGTGGAAAAAGTCTCTTAGTAAAGGTATTTTCTTTGCCTGAAAAGACCGAAGTCGCTGAATTCAAAATGGCCGTCTCTAAAATTCGGGATGCGAAAATGTATGCGTTTGTTTTCAAGCCGGTAGCCAACTCTAAGAAGAAACGTTTCTATGTAGAGCTTCAAGCTCCGGACGTCACATCAGACCTTTCGCTGGCGGTAAAATTGACTAGTCTGGATCATTACAAGGATGGACAAGCTTACATAAATGGTGAACCACAAGCTGACGCTGATCTTGGTTTCCAGACATATATTGATATGTCATTTCGTCAATTAATAAATTCAATCGCGGCCAGGCTGGCGGCTGATCCGATTTTTGTCCTCGCTTGGGCGGCGCTGGTTTTAGTGGTAATGGTTTTAACTGCCATGGCGTGGATGCCAAGTCTTCGAGGAAGAATGCCTTCAAAAGCCAAGGGCTAATTCGCAAGCCTTGCCAAAATGGTTTTTTCGCTTGTAAGTCTAGGTTTTACCGGTAAAATAAGTACAGTTAAGACGTCATAAGGAGCCTGGGTTGAAGCTTTCAATAGTTATTCCGGTCTTTAATGAAAAGAACACGATCAAAGAAATACTGCGTCAGGTAAGAGCAGTCGACCTCGGCGACATCGACAAAGAGATAGTGGTAGTTGATGATTGCTCTACCGACGGCACGATTGACATTTTAAAACTTGAGGTCGATTCTTCTCTTAAGGTTTTGCACCACAAGCAAAATCAGGGCAAGGGGGCGGCTGTCCGGACGGGTTTTGCCTCTGCAACGGGTGACCTTATTATTATTCAAGACGCTGATTTAGAATATGATCCTGAGGATTACATGAAACTTATTCAGCCGGTATTGAAGGGCAAAGCTACTGTTGTTTACGGTTCCAGGTTTACCGGCGAGCGCCGGAATATGCTCTATTGGCATTACCTTGGAAATCGCTTCTTGTCTTTGGTCACTAACGTTCTTTACAATACGACAATATCCGACATGGAAACTTGCTATAAATTATTTACCAAAGAGGCGCTAGACGGCCTCGTAATTAAGGCTAACAAATTTGATTTCGAGCCCGAAATAACGGCGAAGATATTGAGAAAAGGCATAAGAATCTACGAAGTGCCTATCTCCTACACCGGTCGAGAGAGTCACGAAGGAAAGAAAATATCCTGGAAAGACGCTCTTCCCGCGCTTTGGACATTAGCGAAATACAGGGTAGTTAGATAGGGGCAACATGACAAAGTCGCTCTTGATGATATTGTTTACGATCACCATGGCCGTTGCCGGTCAACTTTTTCTGAAAGCCGGGATGAATAAGATCGGGCCCATTACTCTTTCAGACGTAAAAAACGGGATGGCTACACTTACCAAGATCGCTACGAACAGCCAGGTTGTGTTTGGTCTGGCATTGTATGTAATATCGGCAGCCGTGTGGCTGGTAGTTTTGTCCAGAGTAAACTTAAGTTTTGCTTATCCGTTGGTTGGTTTCAGCTACATAGTAGTCATGTTCGCTTCCCGCTTTCTTTTTAATGAGCCCATCAGCGCCGTACGGTGGGCCGGCGCCATCCTTATCTCGATCGGCGTTGTTTTTATTAGCCGGACATAAATGTCTGATGTATCCATACTCATCTTAAATTATAATGGGGCCGCGTTTATCGGGCCATGCCTCGAATCGGTTTTTATCCAGGATCACCCAGTTGACGAGGTTATTGTCATCGACAACGGATCGACTGACGATTCAATCAAAGCTGTTCGCAAAGATTTTCCGAAAGCTAAAGTAGTTGAAGTTGGCAAAAACCTCGGGTTCTCCGGCGGAATGAATCTTGGAATCAAAGAATCGAAGAATGATCTCATCCTCTTACTCAATACCGACGTCGTTTTAGACAAAAGTTTCTTATCGAAGATGGTCGAGGCGATCACACAGGATTCAAAAGTCGGGTCAGCTTCATCAAAAGTCTACAAGTTATCTGAAAAGCCGGCGAAAATATTTGATACGACCGGACACGTTATCTTTACCAACAGGCTCTTCACCGATAGGGGCGATGGCGAGCCGGTTGTCGGTCAGTATGACGCTGTCGAAGAAATCTTCGGTACTTGCGCCGGAACAGGCCTCTACAAACGAGAGATGCTCGAAGATTGTCGAGTTGAAGAAGAGTACTTTGACGAATCTTTCTTTATGTTTTTGGAAGATACCGATCTTAGTTGGCGCGCACAACTTAGAGGCTGGAAGTGCTTGTATACTCCTCACGCTATTGCCTGGCATCATCGAGGCGGCACTGCCAAAAGAAAGACGAAGCTCGTTGAGATTCACAACTATAAAAATCGCTACATGATGATCCTCAAAAATGATTCAGCCTTTAGCATGCTAAAGAGCATTCCGCATTACATTGTTACTGACTCACTTAAGAGCCTGGCGCTACTTTTCCGTTGCCCTCCGGCACTTCTCGGTTGGTTGGATGTCTGGCGCAATCTGCCCGCTCTTATTAGAAAAAGACGTATAATTCAAAAGGGTCGGAAAGTTTCACAAAAAGAGATTGAGCGCTGGATGGTATCTTTCGGTTATTGGCGCTGGATAGTCCGTCACCTAAAAGGTCTAAATGGATAAATACGAAGTCAGTATCGCGATCGTAAATTATAATACGCGGGAATGGCTCGAGTCTTGTTTGAACTCGATCAAGAAAGTCGAGCCTCTGGCATCTTATGAGATATATCTGGTTGATAATGCTTCCACCGATGGTAGCGTTGATTTCGTAAAGAAAAATTATCCGAAGGTTCACATAATAGAAAACGCCGGCAACCTCGGGTTTTCGGCCGCCGCTAATCAGGCGATCAGGACAAGCCATGGCAAATATGTTCTGGTCTTAAATACGGATACGGAACTCGATCCTGAAGCCGTTGATATCTTGGTGGAATTTGCTGACGCTCACGAAGATATGGGTGTCATCGGTCCGAAGTTGCAAAATTCCGATGGGACAACTCAGACCTCAGGTCGCCGTTTTC
>JAUVQD010000072.1 GCA_030598355.1 Actinomycetes bacterium | reverse complement strand
TCGACGTCTATCCAAAAGAGCCGTGCACGGAAAGCCCGCTGTTTGGGGTTGACTGCGTTGTGGCTACACCGCACTTGGGAGCATCTACCCTTGAAGCTCAAGACAAGGCCGGAGTTACGATAGCCGAGCAGGTCGTGGCGGGCTTAAGCGGAGAGTTTGTTGGAAACGCGGTCAATATCGCACCGGTACCATCCGATGTAGCTGAGAAATTGCAGCCTTTTATTCCGCTTTGCCAACAATTGGGAAAAGTCTTGGTGCAAATGCTCGAAGATCCATTAGAGAAGGTGGAAATCGAGTACAACGGGCATATCGCTGATTTCGATACCGGGCTGCTTACATCCGCTGTTTTAGTCGGTGCTTTTCAGACTGTGGCGAGCGAGCCGGTTAATTTTGTCAACGCGACACTGGTGGCTGAAGAGCGAGGCATAACAATAAAGAAATCGACTCAGTCGACTTCGAAAGATTATGTGAATCTTGTGACAGTGCGCTCGGTCGGCAATGGTCATTCTGTCGCAGTTGCGGGCACCCTAATTGGCAAGAAAGATGAGCCGCGCTTTGTTAAGATGCTTGATTTCGAGATTGACATCGCGCCGTCAAAATATATGGCATTCTTTCGCTACAAAGACGTTCCCGGAATGATTGGAAAAGTCGGAACGCTATTGGGAGCCGAAGATATCAATATTGCCAGCATGCAAGTGGGTCGGAAAAAGATCCAGGGAGACGCCGTCATGGGTCTCAATGTCGATAGCCCGATTCCAAATGAAATATTGTCAAAGATTATGAAAGAAGCCGGAATTGGTTGGGCTAGAGCGATAATATTGTAGAGATCCAGGTGATCAATGATCGTGCGCTGGCGTCTTGTCTTCAGTGGGACAAAAGTGTTCGCAAACTATTTCTTGGCCTCGCTTCGATAGTATGAAATCAAGAAATTTCTTTTCAACTCCTTTTGGTGCTCCTTTTGTAAAAAGATAGATGGGTTGCCTAAGCGGATACCGGCCGGAGCGGATATTTTGATGGCTGGGCTTCATATGATTTACCGAGATCGCTCTGATCTCAGGAGCGGAAAAAGCTTTGCTAACTGAAATAATCGCATTGTTGTTATTCTGCAATGCCGAGATTTGTTCGGCGGGTCGATCAACTTCCTGCCTGTCGGAAAGATATGGCTCACCATCCATGATTAGTTTTTGAAACTCTAACATCGTCGCTCGTTGCTCACCGAGAATCTCGGTTATGACCACAACGGGAGCATTTCGGCCACCGACTTCTTTCCAGTTCCTGATCCGGCCAGTGAAGATATTTTTCAATTGATTCTTTGAAAGATTGCGTATCGGATTACTGCGACGGACAAAGACATTAATGCCGTCAAAGCCAATGCGCTTTTCGCGCAGGCCTTGACGTTTCTCTTCCGCGAATAATGGTCTGGAGGATCCTCCTAGTTTGGCTTGGCCGGAAATAACAGCTTCTATTCCTTTACCGGAGCCCGCTGTTTCTATTGATCCGACTTCCACACCGGTCTTTTTCGAGAAAGCCTCAAATGCCAGCGGAATTATGGTTTCACCGATCGTCGAGGAGCCTGAGTAGGAGATGGTATTTCGCTGATTATTATTACAACTCAAAAGCGTCTTTAGGATTCTTGCTGTATACGATTACTCCTAGCGCTATAAAAATAAAGAAGCTGATCAGGGGGAGCAGCGCAGCTATTCTCATATACTTGTCCTTTTGCAAAACGAGCTCAAGCCGCACTTCAGCATTTCCTGCTCCTCGAATGGTTTTATCTGCACTTCTATTTTTCCAAAAATAAGCTGCTTGAAACTGTACATTGTCTCAGATAAACCTGTGTTTTTGCCTTGACAGGCTTCAAACGCTTCACTAATATTTAAGCCTAAATATCATAAGTAAATGGCTGTGAAGGGGACTAGTAGGCGAGTAGATGCTGAATCTCACTCCTGAGCCGGAAAGCCGAAAGGTTAGATACCAATTAAGTTTTCCCGGGTAGCGACCGTTAGAGTGCTGCAAGAGCGGGCGGCCCTAAGGCCGTCAAATAGGGTGGTACCGCGAGTTGGCCTTTCGTCCCTTGAAGACGAAGGGTTATTTTTTATGGGTGGGTAAGATTGATATATGACTAATCGAATATACATATTTGATACGACTTTAAGGGACGGTGAACAATCGCCGGGCATAAGTCTTAACGTGCGTGAAAAGCTGGAAATAGCAGAACAGCTGGCGCGCCTCGGGGTCGATATTATCGAAGCCGGTTTCCCAATTACCTCCCCTGGTGATTTCGAGGCTGTCAGCGCCATCGCTAAAAAAGTAAAGGGTCCAGTGGTAGCCAGTCTGGCGCGTGCGGTTAATCCTGATATTGATCGAGCATGGGCGGCGGTCACGGCCGCCGAACGACCGCGAATCCACACATTTATTATGACCTCTGACGTGCAGATCGAGCATCAGTTAAGGAAGAGTAAAGACGAGGTTGTGGAGATGGCTGTGGCAGCGGTTAAGCGTGCCAAGGGCTACTGTGACGATATTGAGTTCTCGCCGATGGACGCGACCCGCTCTGATTTTGATTTTCTGGTTAAAATATTAGATGCCGCGATTGAGGCTGGGGCTACCACGGTCAATATTCCAGATACCGTCGGCTACGCTCTGCCGGGCGAATTCGGCCAACTTATAGCAGATCTAAGGGAGGCTCTGCCGGCCCTTAATGATGTCGTCATCAGCGTTCATTGCCATAATGATCTTGGGTTGGCAGTTGCTAATTCGGCCGCCGCTGTTGCCAACGGCGCTACTCAAGTTGAGTGCGCTATCAATGGGTTGGGCGAGCGTGCCGGTAACACCTCTCTTGAAGAAGTCGCCATGGTCCTTGAAGTGCGCAAAGGCGAATTAGGGGTTACGACAGGTATTCGACACCAGGAAATTACTAGAACTAGTCGCCTGGTGAGCAATCTAACCGGATATCCCGTTCAATATAATAAGGCGATCGTTGGCCGGAATGCTTTTGCTCATTCATCCGGCATTCATCAGGACGGTGTTATCAAACATCGGACAACCTATGAAATTATTGATCCGAAGATGATCGGTTTGGAAGAAAGCCGGCTTGTGCTTGGAAAGACCTCTGGGAGGCATGCTTTCAGGACTCATCTTGCTTCACTAGGATATGAATTGGAAGACACTGAGCTCGAGCGCGCTTTCGAGCAATTCAAGGCACTGGCCGATAAGAAAGCGGAAATCACAAACGAGGATATTGACGCTATCGTGGCGGAAGAGGTGCGGACAATAGAGGAGACCTACAAGCTCGAATCCTTGAGTGTAATGAGTACCACCGGCATGTCGCCGAGCGCGACGGTTAAGTTGAGTCGCGACGGTCAGACAATGTCTGAGACATCAAAAGGCGATGGCCCGGTTGATGCGGCGTGCCGGGCAATTAGCGCAATCACAGACACCGAGACGAAATTGATCTCATATAGTGTTAGCGCCATCACCGGCGATCTCGACGCGCAAGGCGATGTCACAATTAATTTGGAGATTGATGGTAAAAATGTCTTAGGACGCGGCGTCTCTACTGATATTATTGAAGCCAGCGCTAAGGCTTACCTTAATGCGATAAACAAGACCCTTTAACAGGGATAGCGACCGTTATCACCGGCGCTTATATAGTCAGATCGGAGATCACACATGTCGATGACGATTACAGAAAAAATAATAGCCGCGCACGCCGGACGTGAAAAAGTGCAACCTGGCGAGCTTGTCAATGTAAAGATTGATCTGGCCTTATCAAATGACATAACAGCGCCTGGCGCGATCCAGGAATTTGCCAAGACCGGAGTCGATGAAGTATTTGATCGGGACAAAGTCGTAATTGTCCCCGACCATTTCACTCCGAACCGGGATATTAAATCAGCCGAGCAAGCGAAAATGGTGAGAGAGTTCGCGCATGCCCAGAAGTTGACCAACTATTTTGAGATTGGCCAGATGGGTATTGAGCACGCGCTGCTGCCGGAGTTGGGCTTGGTTTTACCGGGCGACCTGGTAATTGGGGCTGATTCGCACACTTGTACCTATGGTGGTTTAGGCGCTTTTTCCACCGGGATGGGTTCGACCGATCTAGCGGCGGCGATGGCGACGGGTGAAACTTGGCTTAGGGTACCTTCGAGCATTAAGATAATTATCGATGGTCAGCTGCAGCCCTGGGTTACAGGGAAAGACATTATTCTTTTCATTATCGGACAGATCGGAGTAGACGGAGCTCTCTACCAGGCCATGGAATTCGAAGGCACAACGATTGACTCGCTTTCGATGGACAGCCGGTTTTCTATCTGCAATATGGCAATTGAGGCGGGCGGCAAGAACGGGATCATAGCCGCCGATGAAACAACTCGCTCATATGTCAGCGAGCGCTCAACTCGTGCGTACACGCCTTTTGTCAGCGACGGGGGCGCCGAATATGAAAGAGTTTTAAAATATAGTGCTGAAGACATCGACCTACAAGTAGCTTTTCCTCACTTACCATCGAATGCTAAAGAGATTAATTCGGTTGGGGATGTCGAGGTTGATCAGGTAGTTATTGGTTCCTGCACCAACGGCAGGATTGAGGATTTAAGAATCGCCGCTAAGATTTTGGCTGATAAAAAAGTTGCTTCGGGTATTCGTTTGATTATCATTCCGGCAACTCAAGCAATATATAAGCAAGCCATGAATGAAGGTCTCTTCAATATATTTATAGACGCGGGCGGCGTGGTCTCTACCCCCACGTGCGGGCCGTGTCTCGGGGGGCACATGGGTGTTTTGGCCGCTGGCGAACGGGCTCTGGCGACGACAAATCGGAATTTTGTTGGTCGTATGGGGCACAAAGACAGCGAGGTATATTTGGCAGGTCCGGCCGTGGCTGCGGCCACCGCGGTAGCGGGAAAAATAGCGAAGCCCTAAAGGGTCAATAGGTGAGGCAAGAGAATTATGAAAATTCAAGGTAAAGCATTCAAAGTTGGTAGGGATATCGACACAGATATTATTATTCCGGCTCAGTATTTAACGACGTTTGATGCGAAAGAGCTGGCCAAGCATTGCATGGAACCGCTTGATCCAAAATTTTACGATAAAGTTAAAGACGGTGGCATAATCGTCGCTGAGGAAAACTTTGGTTGCGGTTCCTCGCGGGAACATGCTCCGATCGCTCTTAAAGGCGCCGGTGTGGGAGCCGTTGTTGCCAAATCCTTTGCGCGAATTTTCTTTCGAAACGCCGTTAATATGGGGTTGCCTATTTTTGAGTCAACTGAAGCTGTCGATGCGATTGCCGCCGGGGATGATGTCGGGATAGACAGCGAGACAGGCGTGATCGACGACCTGACAACCGGCGAATCTTTTGAAGTTGCGTCTTTTCCGGATTTCTTAACCGAAATTATTGAGGCGGGTGGCTTAATAGCGTACACAAGGGAACGTGTTAAGTCGGAGAACGGAAAGAATCGCAAATGACAAATAAATTCAACCTTACCGTATTGCCGGGAGACGGCATTGGCCCGGAAGTAATACGAGAAGCGATAAAGGCATTGAAGGTTGTCGCCTCTAACTTTGATCTGGATTTTGAAATCGAGGAGGCCATGATGGGCGGGTGCGCTATTGATGCTTTTGGAAACCCGCTTCCCGATGAGGCTCTTGCGAAATGCCGCGCTGGTGACGCAATTCTTTTAGGCGCTATAGGTGGTCCAAAATGGGATACGACTGATCCTAATAAGCCCCGTCCCGAGCAGGGTTTATTGGGTTTACGAAAAGGCTTAGAGCTATTCGCTAACCTGCGTCCGGTTAAAGTTTTCAAATCCCTGATCGCTTCATCTACCTTAAAACCAGAGGTCATAGAGGGGGTTGACTTACTTGTTGTCCGAGAGCTAACAGGAGGTCTATATTTTGGTGCCAGTGCACGCGAGGGCACAAAAGCGTTTGATACTCTTGAATATCATGATTTTGAAATAAAACGATTGCTTGCCGTCGCATTTGATCTGGCGCGCAAGAGACGCCGGCGCGTTCATTCAATAGATAAAGCCAACGTTTTGGAGTCATCTCGTCTATGGCGCGAGATTGCTATTGAGATGGGCGGGGACTTCCAGGATATTGAGCTAATACATCAACTCGTTGATAACTGCGCGATGCAGCTGATTCGGAATCCAAAGCAATTTGACGTAGTAGCGACTTCAAATATGTTCGGCGACATCTTGAGCGACGAGGCTTCTATGTTGACCGGTTCACTCGGCATGCTGTCGTCGGCTTCAATGGGGGATACTTATCCAGCGCTCTATGAGCCAATTCATGGTAGCGCTCCCGATATCGCAAATCGCGATATCGCCAATCCGATTGCCACAATTTTATCGGTTGCTCTGATGTTCAGGTATTCCTTTAATTTGGACGCTCCAGCTCAGGCCATTGAGGGTGCGGTTGACGCGGTTCTTGAAGCCGGCTGGCGGACGGCAGATATAATGAGTGAAGGTAAAAAGCAGGTCGGCACGACTCAGATGGGCGATCTTATCTGCTCCGAGGTCGAGGTATAAGCATGGATTGGAAACTGGTCTTGAGCACTTTCGGCATTCTGTTTCTGGCCGAGCTGGGGGACAAAACGCAACTAGCTGTCTTTTCGCTCTCGGCAAAGAACAATTCTCCCGGGACGGTATGGCTAGGTGCTTCAATAGCACTGGTTCTGGTTACGTTGATTGGTGCTTACCTGGGAGGGACTATTTCCAACTACGTTCCAGCTAGAATTGTGCAGCTTGTCGCCGGCACAATTTTCGTGGTTATTGGCACTAGTATGCTCTGGCAAAACCTTAGATAACGGCCTAGCCTAGGCTGCTTTTCTTTCAGTTTGTATTTTAAAGAAATGCTTGTTCACGTTAAGCCGTCGAGTCCGTAATAGTTTTAAGAATACTGCAACGATCTTCGGATCAAACTGGGTTCCGCTGCACTTAATAAGCTCCGCTATCGCTTGTGTCTTCGTCAATGAATCGCGGTACGGTCTTTT
>JAUVQD010000049.1 GCA_030598355.1 Actinomycetes bacterium | reverse complement strand
GGAGAAATTGCTCTAAGGATAATCCGCGCTTGTCGAGAGCTTGGTATAAAATCTGTGGCCGCACATTCCGAGGCCGATACTGACGCATTGGCAACGAGACTTGCCGACGAGAAAGTTTGCATTGGGCCGGCAGCGGCAGCGCAAAGTTATCTAAGCATTCCCAACATTATTTCAGCGGCCGAGGTATCCGGAGCGGACGCAATTCATCCCGGGTACGGATTTCTAGCTGAAAACGCGAAATTCGCCGAGGTATGCCAATCCTGCAATTTGACTTTTATCGGTCCAAGCGCCGAGGTTATCTCAATGATGGGCAATAAATCTGCCGCAAAAGAACATATGGCCAAAGCCGGGGTTCCAGTTGTGCCCGGAAGTGATGGGCCCGTTGAAGATGTAAAAGAGGCCCAGGCTATCGCGAAAGATATCGGGTATCCGGTTATTGTAAAAGCAGTTTCCGGCGGCGGCGGCCGGGGCATGCGCGTGGCGGAGAACCCGGCTGAATTAGAGCAGTTTTTGCCAACCGCCATTGCTGAGGCCAAAGGGGCTTTCGGCGACCCGAGTGTCTATATTGAAAAGTTTATTAAAAATCCGCGTCATGTTGAAATCCAGCTCATGGGTGACTCTGAGGGCAATCTTATCCACTTTGGCGAGAGAGATTGTTCGATTCAAAGGCGTCACCAAAAATTGTTAGAAGAAGCTCCGTCTCCAGCGGTCGAGAGCGATGTGCGAGACGAGCTCGGCATGAAAGCAGTTAAGGCAGCCGCGAGTGTCGGGTACACAAATGCCGGCACTATGGAGTTTTTGCTGGATGAAGACGGCCGGTTTTATTTCATGGAAATGAACACACGCATACAAGTGGAACATCCAGTTACAGAGATGGTTACGGGCATTGATTTGGTTAAAGAACAAATAAGAATTGCGGCCGGCTTACCGTTGGACGTAGTTCAATCAGATATAGTCCTTCGGGGACACGCGATAGAGTTTAGAATCAACGCCGAGGATCCTGAGAACAATTTTTTACCTGCCGGCGGAGAAATCAAACTATATAATCCTCCCGGTGGCCCCGGGGTACGGGTAGATAGCCATTTATATACGGGATATAGAGTTCCTAATGACTATGACTCGCTCTTGGCAAAACTGATAGTCTGGGGTCGCGACAGAGATGAGGCCATAAAAAGAGCTCGACGAGGACTTGATGAGTTTATCATTGTAGGATTAAAAACAACCATTGGATTTCATCTCCAGGTCTTGGAGGATAGACACTTTATTGATGGAAAGTTCTCAACAGGCTTTCTGGAGAACTTGGTGGAAAGCCAGGAAAAATAATGGTTGAGAGGAGACGGTCCCGCGCAATAGCGGTAGAAATATTATACCAAAAAGAGATGACGGATTTTTCGCTGGATACAATCTTTGAGCGGCGCATAGAAAGCTCAGGGGAGAAGGTTTCCGGCTTTAGCAAAAAACTATTGAAAGGCATTGAAGCCAACCAAGAGATGATCGATGGGCTCATTGATGATTACGCAAAAAATTGGGCAATAGAGCGATTACCTGTGGTCGACAGAAATATCTTGAGAATCTCCATATATGAAATGGTTTATGAGCCGGAAATTCCGGCAAGTGTTTCTATCAATGAGGCCATTGAGCTTGCTAAAATATATGGGAGTGTCGAATCGGGGAAGTTTGTCAACGGGGTTCTCGGTCAGGTAGCAAGGAATCTGGAAGAGAATGAAAAAGAGCCCTCGAAGAAGGAGTCTAGATGAGCGGTGATCTAAAGTTTGAGGAGGCACTCGGTCGTTTGGAAGAGATTGTAAATCAAGTCAAAAAAAAAGATACTTCCTTAGAGCAATCACTAGAGCTGCTTGAGGAAGGCGTAAAGTTGGCCAATATCTGCACGGAACAGACTGACCACAGTCACTGGCAAGACGGACTTGGTGAAGCTGATTGAGCACTCTCTATCCCGAAGATTTAAAAGAACTTGTTAATGACGCGCTTCACGTCTATTTTCCAAAATCCGACCAGAGATTGAAAACAATCAACGACGCTATGTCGTACAGTCTTTTTTCATCCGGCAAAAGATTTCGACCAGTCTTAGTTTTGCTTGCGGCTGAGGCTGTGGGCGCTGATCCGAAAGTCGCGCTACCTGTTGCGTGCGCAATTGAATTTATTCATACGTATTCACTGATCCATGACGACTTGCCGGCAATTGACGACGATACTTTGAGGCGGGGATCGGCCACTTGTCACGTAAAATTTGGAGAAAATATAGCCATTATGGCTGGCGATGCTTTGTTTGCGGAAGCCTTTGTTTTAATATTGACAGAGCAAGCAAAGCTAACCGACACTCAATGCCTGGTACGGACATTGCGAGAGGTGGCTGTAGCCACCGGCATTGATGGGATGGTTGGCGGCCAGGTGGTAGATATTATGTCGGCAGGACACAATGTAGATCAGTCGACGCTGGAATATATTCACAATCATAAAACCGGCTCGTTGATCGTGGCGTCCGCTAGATGTGGAGCTATCTTGGGCGGGGCCGATGACGCGCAACTCGAGGCAATAACTAGTTATGCTGGACATTTGGGGTTAACATTTCAGATAATCGACGATATTCTTGATATTGTCGGTACTGATAGCACGCTCGGTAAGAACGTGGGCAGTGATATTAATAATCAAAAGATTACATTTCCGGGAAAACTTGGGGTAAATAGATCAAAAGAGATCGCGGAAGCAACCGCCAAATTAGCCGAAGAGGCTTTAGGTGGAGCTGAAATGTATAGAGATAGGCTGAACGATATGTCGAACTTCGTGTTGGGGAGAAAATCATAAATGCCGGACCGCATTCTCGATAGCATCTCCTTGCCTGAGGGGCTTAAAGATTTGGACGCCGCTCAGCTGGAGAAACTAGCTAAAGAAATCAGAACAGAGATGATCAACGTGACTTCCACCAACGGCGGTCACCTTGGGCCTAACCTCGGGGTTGTTGAACTTACTATCGGCCTTCATATGGCCATAGAGAGTCCGAAAGACAAGATCATTTGGGACGTCGGCCATCAAGCTTATGTCCACAAATTGCTGACAGGGAGAAAAGATCAATTTTCTACTCTACGGCAGTATGGCGGAATTAGCGGTTTTCCAAAACAAAGCGAGAGCCCGCATGACGCTTTTGATACCGGTCACGCCAGCAATTCTATAAGCGTTGCGATGGGCGCGGCGATTGCGCGCGACCTCAAGGGAAGCGATGAGACCATTATTGCTGTTATCGGGGACGGTTCGATGACAGGCGGCATGGCTTTTGAAGCTCTCAATCAAACCGGTCATCTTAAAACAAATATTATTATCGTCCTTAATGATAATGAAATGTCAATTGATGGAAATGTCGGAGCGCTCTCTTGCTACCTTAACCGGATAAGATTAGCTCCGGCCTATAATAAATTTCGTCACGATATAGAAGAAGCAGTTCGTCGGATACCAGCCATTGGAGAAAAGGTGGTCAGCGCGGGCGAGACCTGGAAGACTTCACTTAAGCAATTGGTCGTTCCGGGAATGCTCTTTGAGGAGCTGGGAATTAAATATATCGGTCCAATCGATGGTCACGATGTTGACGCTGTGAAAAAAGGTGTCGCGATGGCCAAGGAAATTGACGGGCCGATACTAATCCACGTCTTGACTAAAAAAGGGTTGGGTTACCAGCCGGCAGAGCAGTTTCCTGAACGATTTCACGGGACAAGCCCCTTTAACATCAAAACGGGCCTTCCCTTGGCCAAGAAATCTCGGCCCAGCTATGGGCAGGTATTTGGAGAAAGTCTGGCGAGATTGGCAATTGACGACCAGAAGATCGTTGCTGTCAGTGCCGCGATGGCGCAAGGGACCGGGCTGGACAGATTCGCGGCTGCTCATCCTGATCGGTTCTTTGACGTCGGAATCGCGGAACAACATGGCGTGACATTTGCCGCGGGAATGGCGCAACAAGGTCTGAAACCTGTGGTTGCTATCTACTCAACGTTTCTGCAGCGGGCTTACGATCAGCTGGTTGAAGATATTTGTCTACCGGGGCTGCCGGTTGTTTTCGCTCTTGATAGGGGCGGTTTGGTCGGTGATGACGGGCCGACGCATCATGGCGCTTTTGACCTTTCATATCTCAGTCACATGCCCAACATGGTGGTAATGGCTCCCAAAGATGACGCGGAATTAAGGCAGCTCGTGGGCACAGCATTCGAGTGCGGACAGCCCGCGGCTATTAGATATCCAAGAGGGGCCGGACCTGAAGTAGATTCAAAAAATGATTTTACTCCTCTGCCGCTCGGCAAATCAGAGGTCTTAGTTAAAGGCGAACAAGTGGCTATTTTGGCTATTGGCAGGATGGTCGAAACCGGGCGAGCGGTAGTTGATCTGCTTAAGAAGGAGGGCCTCAATTGCACTCTCGTGAACGCCCGCTTCGTCAAGCCAATCGACAGTGAAATGATTTTTCAAATGGCTGATTCTCACGATTTGCTGGTTACACTGGAGGATAATAGTATTGTCGGTGGCTTTGGCTCGCAGGTTGCGCAAGTTGTTGCCTCCCTCAACCAATGCCGCCTGGTCAACTTTGGCTTGCCGGACTATTTTGTTAGCCACGGCTCAATCGAACAACTTTTTAAAGAGGTTGGTCTTGACTCGGCCTCGCTTTCAGAAAAAATTCTCGCTATTCTGAAAACATATGAAAAAAGTGAGGCTCGATCAACTCTTAGTTAGCCGGGGTTTTGTTACCAGCAGAAACCAGGCTTACGCAGCTATTGTCACTGGTGAAGTTAGCATTGATGGACAAATCTCTGTAAAACCAGCTCAACTGGTTGGCGGGGATGCCAATATCCTCTACCAGCCCGCTAATCTTGCCTACGTGTCCAGGGGCGGACAAAAACTAGAGCAGGCTCTTGATGATTTTGGTGTTGATGTCAAAGGGCTCACTATTCTAGATTCAGGTGTTTCCACTGGCGGCTTTACCGATTGTCTCCTTAAGAAAGACGCGCGCAAGATTATCGCTGTCGACGTTGGTTATGGTCAGCTTGCCTGGAAACTGAGGTGCGATGAACGCGTTGAGCTACATGAACGCGTTAATGTGCGCCATCTGACTCCGCGAGATATTTCTGAGTTAGCGGATATGGCCACACTAGATCTTTCCTTCATTTCACTGAAAAAAGTAATGCCGGCGGTCCTCGGATGTCTTAAGGAGGAAGGTGAAGTCATTGCCCTCGTTAAACCTCAGTTTGAGGTTGGTAAAGGCCAGGTAGGTAAGGGTGGCATTGTTAAAGATAAAAGTCTTCATAGTGAGGTTCTCAGCTCGCTGGGGCGAGAGTTTGTTGCCGGCAATTTGTCACTTTTAGGTATGACCTGGTCGCCAATAGTTGGCGCTAAAGGTAATATTGAGTATTGGATACATCTGTCCAAAAAGCCTCTCGTCGGTTATGCTATCGAAGGGATTCAAGAGGCAGCGGTGGCAGTTGTCGAAGGAGCCCATGAAACTCTCAAATGATGGAGGCAAATATTTTGTTATTGCAAAGACCAATATTAAGGACAGCGATTGGCGCTAAGGACGCCAACCGTTTTAATCAACGAAAATGAAAAAGCTTGCCGTCATTCCTTACGCAAAAAAGCCCGGTGTCGCAAAAATAGTCCCACGATTGGTCGATTGGGTGAAGCAGAACAATGTCGACATGGCCATACCTAAATCAGACGCCTCTGTATTGGGATTGCCTGAATATGGAGTAGAGAAAGAGAACCTTTTCGATGACGCTGACCTAGCTTTGACTCTTGGCGGCGACGGCACAACTCTTAGAGCCGTCAATTTGATGGGTGAGCGGAATGTACCGATTATCGGCGTGAATCTGGGTGAGATGGGCTTCTTGATGTGGGTAAACCCTGATCAAATGGAAGATGTTCTGGATCGCGTTAAAGATGGCCGTTTTCAGATAGAGCAGCGACGAATGTTGGTCGCGAAAATTACTTATAAAGACGGTCATTCTATCGAACGCCTAGCCCTAAATGATATTTTGGTCGGACGCGAGGAGTTCGGTCGTCTCATCAAGCTTGACCTCTTCGTCAACAATATACTTTTTTGTCGATACGCTGCCGATGGCCTGGTGGCCGCTACTCCGACAGGTTCCACCGCATATTCCTTTTCAGCTGGCGGGCCGATCATAGCTCCGGCGACCGATGTCTACGTGGCGATCCCCATTTGCTCCCATTCATTAAATAATCGAAGTCTGGTCTTCAGCGCAAACGATAAGATAACGATTAAGCCAATCTACAAAGTACCAGCCGGTAAAGTAGGGGTGAGTGTGGATGGAATTGCTGTGGACAGGCCGAAGGATGTAACTTCGATTGAAATCGGGCTGGCTGAGCATACATGCGCCTTCGTCAGTACCGGCGGACCAGATTTTTACGAAGGTCTAAGCGCAAAACTAAAAAAGTGGCTCAGTCTGAGGTAACATTGACCAAACTATGCTTGTTGAAATCAGGATAAAGAATTTCGCGATCATTGATGAGCTGGCTTTATCTTTCGAGCCTGGGCTCAATGCTATTACCGGGGAGACAGGCTCGGGAAAGTCCATTATTATTGAGGCGATCAATCTGCTTGTCGGGGGTCGCGCTGATACCACCAGGATCAAGCAGGGAGCCGAATCCAGCGAAATCGAAGGCCTATTTGTTTTTGACAACGGGAGAGAGTTCGTCCTTCGACGGTCCATAAGGCGTGACGGGAAGAATCGCGCCTACATAAATGGAAAAATAGCGGCAACAGGCGAGTTGGCCGAGACAGGCGGAGCCTTGCTCGATATTCACGGACAACACGAACAGCAATCCCTACTTAATCCAAAAGCCCACCTTGAGTTAATCGACCGTTTTGGCGGTCGCGAAATAGTTGAAGCTAAGAGAGCTTTCCAAAAGACTTTAGAGCGGGAAAAGCTGGGGCGACAAGAGCTGGAAGGGCTAAAAACGGTAGAGGCTGACCGGGAAAATAGGCTGGAAGTTCTAAGGTGGCAAATCAAAGAGATTGATGACGCGAAGTTGGAGCCTGGTGAGGACGCGGAGCTTGAGAGACAAGTTCAGCGGTTAAAGAATCACGCCAAACTTTTCGAGGCGGTGGGGCTTGGTCTCGCTCATCTAGACGGTGGAGCCAGCGACAGCCTTTTTCTTTGTCGAGACGAAATTGCAAAAGCGAGCGAAGCAGATAAGACGCTAGCTGAAACTTCGAGCAAGCTTGAAGCGACCTGCGCTGGCCTGGACGAGGTAAAACAGTTTCTCCACAACTACCATGAGTCTTTAGCGTTTGATGCCGGTCAACTCGATCAATGCCAAACTCGTCTCTATTTCCTGGACGATTTAAAAAAGAAATACGCTTTGTCAATCGATGGTTTGATTGAACATCATGAGACGGCCCGCGTCAAACAGGAAAGTTTGAAATCGTCTCATCTCCGGTTGTCCGAGTTAACGAACGAAGTGGCTCAGCTTTTCGATAAAGCCAAGCGCGAGGCCGAGGTCCTCAGCGCAATAAGACAGAAGGTTGCCAAGCGATTTGGAGAGCTGATTTTAAGCCATCTTCGAGAGATGGATTTTTCAACCTGCCAATTTCAGGTTCAGATCAAAAACCGCGAGTTTGTTGCTGATGGTCTGAGCCACGAAGGGTTGGAGCAAATTGAATTTCTTTTCTCAGCAAACGCTGGTGAAGACGTGAGACCTCTGGCCCGTATTGGTTCCGGCGGTGAGTTGGCTAGAGTAATGTTGGCGATCAGGACGGTATTTGGACAATCCGATGGCACTCCAAGCTTGGTTTTCGATGAGATTGACTCAGGCATTGGCGGCAAGACGGCTGTTAAGGTTGGAGAACGTTTGGCCAGTCTGACTGCGAGCCATCAAGTAATATGTGTCACGCATCTGGCGCAAATCGCCGCTTTTGGTGACCATCACCTGGTGATCGGCAAAAGAACAGTGGCTGGAAAAACTGAAATAAGGGTTGATAAGGTTCTCGGAGATGATAGATTAAAGGAGCTCTCGCGTCTGAGCGGACTTATTAATGAATCGAGAGTTTCTGTTGAACATGCTCGACAATTGCTTGATCAAGCATCGGGCAAGAAGGTTTCCGGGGTTCCTAATGACTGAAGGAAATAAGCTCAAAAAACAGATTCGCGCGATTGTTATTGCCGCTTTTTCAGTCATCGGTGTTTACTTGATCTTAAATT
>JAUVQD010000136.1 GCA_030598355.1 Actinomycetes bacterium | reverse complement strand
TATACTCATTTAGGAAAGAACAAGCTCCGGCGGATTTATAAACAGGCACACCCGAGAGCATGAGTTTAGGGGCAGGCATAGTGATGTTTTTTCTTTGCTGTGAACCAGATGGCGGCATTACAAGGCGCTTAACATTCGGAGCCAGTTGGTGAAAGATCTAAAACAAGTTGAAATCATGCCTGTGTGGCTTGAATTCAAGAATGATCAGAGCGCTGAAGCTCGAGATAAACTTATTCTTCACTATAGTCCACTAGTTAAGTATGTTGCCGGACGGGTGTCGTCAAACCTTCCTCAAAACGTTGAATCTGCCGATCTAGTCAGCTATGGGATTTTTGGCCTGATAGACGCAATAGAAAAATTTGATATTCACAGAGAAATCAAGTTTGAAACCTATGCCATGTCAAGAATACGGGGTTCGATAATTGACGAGCTGAGGTCACTTGATTGGGTGCCGCGCTCTGTGAGGAGCCGCTCTAAAGAGTTGGAAAAAGCCTATATCGAACTTGAGAATAAATTTAAGCGTGTACCCACGGACGAAGAAGTCGCCGAAGCCCTCAATATAACAATAAAAGACCTGCATGACCTGATATCTCAGCTTAGCTATACATCTGTTATCGCTTTAGAAGAGTTATGGGCGGTCGGGACGGAAAAAGATGAGAAAGTCAGTATCATTGATACTGTTAAAGATAATAATAGCAATGACCCATCGAAGCTCTTTGAGCTTGCTGAAACTAAAGAAATTTTGGCTGAAGCGATAGAAAAATTACCGGAGAGAGAAAAGATTGTAATGGCGCTATATTATTATGAAAATCTCACGCTCAGAGAAATCGGAGAGGTTCTAGGTGTCACCGAATCACGTGTATCTCAAATGCACACAAAAGCCGTAATCAGGCTAAAAGCGAAGCTAAGACAAGCAAAAACATAAATTGATTCTAAATAAATTTGACATTCAGCGTTTGCTTCAGTAAAAAACTCTATGATACAATACCTCGTCGATTACACACGCTCATGGACCGGCCTTTGTGGTGCCTTTTGGTTAAAGGTGGGGAAGAAATGAGCGGAGGAAAAAACCATCATGTATGAAAGGAGGAAGAAATGGCAGTAGTTTCGATGAAAAGTCTGCTTGAGGCTGGAGTTCATTTTGGTCATCAAACAAGACGTTGGAATCCAAAGATGAAGCCATATATCTTCACCGAAAGGAATGGAATTTACATTCTTGATCTTCAACAGACCCTCGGGTTGATTGAAGACGCTTATGAGTTTGTTAGAGACACCGTGGCAAAAGGTGGCACAATTGTTTTTGTGGGAACAAAGAAACAAGCCCAGGAGAGCGTAGTTGAGGAAGCCACCAGAGCCCAGATGCCGTACGTGAGTCATCGTTGGCTGGGAGGAACCTTAACAAACTTTTCAACAATTGAGAAGCGAATCAAGAGGCTTCGGGAATTAGATGAAATAGAAGAAGATAATAAGCTAGAGCATCTGAACAAGAAAGAAATATTGAAGATTATGGCAGAGCGCGAAAAGCTGCGTCGCAATCTTGGCGGCATAAAAGAGCTTAGGGGTCTGCCAAGCGCGATTTTTGTTGTTGATCCACGGAAGGAAAGAATAGCGATTGCAGAGGCAATGCGTCTTGAGATTCCGATCGTCGCAATTGTCGATACAAATTGTGATCCAGACGAGATAGATTATGTGATCCCAGGCAATGACGATGCGATTCGGGCAATAAAGCTGATCACCAAGGTGATCGCGGACGGGGCTTTGGCCGGATTAGAAAGTCGTGAACAAGCCGAAGAGGTAGAGACGGCTCAAGCATAAAGAAAAGCGTTAAATTTAAGTTAGATAATCTTAGTTGTTCTATTAGGGGGTCTTGAAATGGCGATAGCGCCTGCGCTAGTTAAAGAGTTGCGGGAAAAGACCGGCAGCGGCATGATGGATTGTAAACGAGCGCTTGAAGAATCAAAAAGTGACATAAAGAAAGCGGTCGAGCTTCTCAGGAAGAAGGGTTTAGCTGATCTTGCCGAGCGAGCGGATCGGACAGCAAACCAGGGTTTGGTCGAAGCCTATGTGCATGGCGGCGGTAGGATAGCCGTTCTTGTTGAAGTGAATTGCGAAACTGATTTTGTCGCCAGGAATGAGGAGTTTAAAGAATTTGCTCATGATATTGCGATGCAGATCGCAGCGGCAAACCCCAGATTTGTGTCCAGGGATGAAGTACCCGAGGATTTAATAGAAAGCGAAAAAGATATCTATCGGGCGCAATCTCTCAAAGAGGGCAAACCCGAAAAAATTCTGGACAAAATAGTTGAGGGACGGCTGGAAAAGTTCTTTCAAGCGGTCTGTCTTTTAGAGCAAGATTTTGTTAAAGACACAGATCAAACCGTGCAGGAACTGCTTGCCGTCTTGGGGAGCAAGATTAGAGAAAACATCTCAATTAGAAGATTTACTCGCTTTCAACTTGGCGAGTCGTCAGACTAAGCCGTATACTAAGCCAAAAGGTTTCAAACTGCTATTGAGGGATTTTTGGAGAAATACAAGTATAAGCGGATATTGTTAAAGCTAAGTGGAGAAGCGCTTTCAAGAAGCGCTGGTCACAGTATTGATCCAGATATCGCGATTGGAATAGCAAACCAAATAAAAGATTTAAACGCTGATGGCGTGCAGGTCGCCGTTGTGATAGGCGGCGGTAATATTTTCAGAGGGTTATCTGCCAGTTCGCTAGGTATGGATAGGTCGACAGCCGACCATATTGGCATGTTGGCAACTATTATGAATTCTTTGGCGCTCCAAGATTCCTTAGAAAAGTTAGAAGTTCAAACAAGGGTTCAATCAGCAATCAGTATGCACGAAGTAGCCGAGCCCTATATTAGGCGTCGAGCCGTGCGGCACCTCGAAAAAGGCCGAGTTGTCATCCTGGCGGGCGGGACTGGAAACCCCTATTTTAGTACCGATACAGCCGCTACACTCCGAGCGCTTGAGATTGACGCCGAAGCCATATTAAAAGCCACCAAGGTTGACGGGATCTACGATGAGGACCCAGTTTTAAACCCAAACGCGAAGATGTATACAAAAATTGACTATATGGATGCGTTAAAAAAAGAATTGAGGGTGATGGACTCTACCGCTGTCTCACTGGCGATGGAAAATAATGTTCCGATAATAGTCTTCAATATTAATAAGCCGGAAAGCATAAAGAAAGTGGTTTCCGGAGAGGAAGTCGGTACGATTATGGAGAGGAGTCGCAGTTAATGAGAGAAGTACTAGATGACGCTAACAAAAGAATGGATAAAGCCGTTAAAGCGACTGCGCATGAGTTTGCGTCTGTTCGCACCGGACGCGCGTCCTCAAGCTTACTTGAAAGAATCAGCATCGATTACTATGGCACACTAACACCGCTTAATCAGGCGGCAACAATCAATGTGCCCGAACCTCAATTGATTGTTATTCAACCCTACGACAAATCGAATCTAGCGATTATCGAGAAAGCAATTCAACAATCGGACCTTGGCTTATCGCCATCAAACGATGGCAATGTTATCCGAGTGCCTTTTCCGCCTTTGACAGAGGAGAGAAGGATTGAGTTGGTAAAAATAGTTAAAAAGCTTGGGGAAGAAGGCAGGATCGCGGTTAGAAATATTAGGCGCGACGTCAATGACAAAATAAAAACAAAAGAAAAGAATCATGAGATATCCCAAGATGAACAACAAGCCGCTTTAGACGAAACTCAGAAGATCACAAATAAGCACACAAACGATATCGAACGCTTACTGCAGGTAAAAGAAGCGGAGATAATGGAGGTGTGACCTCTATTATCTCAAAGTTTCAACGCTGGTTAAAACCCCAGGATCAATCCGAGAACAAACTTGACCTTGAGCGTCTTCCGCAGCACGTTGCTATTATAATGGACGGAAACGGGCGCTGGGCAAAGAAACGCGGACTTCCACGTTTGGCCGGACATCGAGCAGGCGTTCAAGCCATACGCGAAGTTGTCGAGATTGCGCCAAAATTAGGTATTAAATTCATCACACTCTATACGTTTTCAGTAGAGAACTGGCAGCGGCCAAAGACAGAAGTCTTGGGGCTCATGAGCCTGTTTCGGGAAATGGTCGAGGCGGAGCTTGATAATTTACATGAGAACAATGTTCGAATACGAGCGATTGGCGATCTTGAAGGCATTGAGACGGCCACAAAGGAAACGTTTGAACGGGCGCTTAAGAAAACCCGGAACAATAGCGGCCTAAACCTGATGATTGCCCTGAATTATAGCGGCCGTGAAGATATTTTGCGGGCCGCGCGTAAGTTGGCCGAGGAGCAAAAGGTCAAGGCTGTTGATTTAGAGAATGTAACTCAAGAACAATTCGCGATGAATTTAGAGACGGCAGAGATTCCCGATCCTGAACTTATTATTCGTACAAGCGGCGAGCTTAGATTGAGTAATTTCTTAATCTGGGAAAGCGCTTATTCGGAGTTTTGGGTAACAAAAAAATTGTGGCCGGATTTTAGAAAAGATGATTTTATTCAAGCACTCTATGAGTATCAAAATCGAAACCGGCGCTTTGGCGGGCTGGACATCTAAAAGATGAATCTTGGAAAAAGAATACTAACAGCTATTGTCGGTATACCGATATTGATAGCGCTGATTCTAGCCGGCAGAAT
>JAUVQD010000079.1 GCA_030598355.1 Actinomycetes bacterium | reverse complement strand
CGCGTGCGATCGTTCGGGATATCTGGCTGACCTCTAAAGTGTGAGTTAGGCGGGTCCGGTAGTGATCGCCTTCAGGCGCCAGAAAAACTTGAGTCTTATGTGTCAGTCTTCGAAATGCTTTTGAATGAAGGATTCTATCGCGGTCGCGCTGATAGCAAGTGCGAAGCGGGCAAGGGGCTATCTCGGTCGCTCTACCTTTACTTGCCGTTGCTAGCTGCGCATATTTTGAAAGTCGTTCTTTTTCTTTTTGTTCACTCACTATACGAGGGGTCATAGTTAGCAGTATAAGCGAAACCTTAGTTGAAAAAAAACGACGCGCCGCCACTCGAAGAAGTTTAACCAGGAGCACCAGAGGTAAAAGTTACATCAAATGATAAGAGAATTTGATGTTGTGGTTCTCGGGGGTGGCACCGGAGGTTACGCGGCCGCTTTTCGAGCTAGGGAACTTGGTCTAACGACAGTAATCATCGAGCGCGATAAGCTCGGGGGAACGTGCCTTCATTATGGCTGCATACCTACCAAGGCTCTTTTGCATATTGCCGACATCATTGAAAACTTAAATGTTCTGCCGGAAGTCGGGCTTCACATTACTCACGGATCAATCTGCTGGGATGAGGTGCAAAAAAAGAAAGAAGATATTGTCGCGGGTGCTTTTCGCGGCTTAAAGGAATTAGCCGCCGCGCGCGGGGTTGAAGTGATAAAAGGTGAAGGAAGTATCGGAGAAGAAGATTATGTGGATGTTAACGCACAAGGCCGAAGCGAGCGAATCGCGTTCAAAAATCTGGTGATAGCGACCGGCTCAAAGCCAAGAAGTGCACCCAATGTTGAAATAGACGGTCAGTCAGTAATAACCAGCAAAGAAGCTTTGCTTCTTCCCAAACCTCCAGGTTCGGTTTTGGTTCTTGGCGGGGGATACATCGGGGTTGAGTTTGCTTCACTTTGGAAGACCTTTGGAGCAGAAGTAACAATAATTGAGATGACGCCGCGCTTGCTCCCGAATGAAGACATTGAGATATCGGCGGCATTGGTTAAGTCTTTTGAGGCTCGGGGTATAAAGATCATGTTGGGCACGCGCTTTGAGTCAGTGGTTGTTGAAGGTGGAGTCACAGCAGAGGTATGGCATAACGGTGGCTCAAGAAAACTAGAAGCTGAGAAAGTCATGGTCGCGGCCGGGCGGGACCCTGTTTTAAAAGAGGCTCAACGCGCGGGGGTCGAAATGCTAAATGGTTATGTGAAAGTAGACAACAAGCTGGAGACCTCCCGGCACAATGTCTTTGCTGTCGGAGACCTGTTGCCAACTCCTCAGTTAGCACATGCTGCAATGGCGGAAGGCATTTATGCCGCTGAAGTAATTGCCGGGCAAGATCAGGAGCAAATCAACTATATGGCATTGCCTCGATGTATATATAGCTACCCGGAAGTAGCCTCGGTCGGAATGACAGAGACATCAGCAAGAGAAAATGGGTATGAGGTGAAGACAGCCAAAGTTCCATTTGCGTCCAATGCGCGATTTATGATTTCAGGTGAAACTGATGGGGAAGTTAAGATTATTGCAGAAAAAGACGGGCCGATTCTTGGAGTGCACATGATCGGCGCCAAAGTTAGCGAGTTGATTTCACAGGCAATGTTGATGGTTGGGTGGGAGGCATACCCGGAAGATGTGGCTAAGATGATCCATCCTCATCCAACTTTTTCAGAGGTCATAGGGGAAGCGAACTTGAGATTAAGAAAGAAGGATTTACGTGGCTTTATCTAGAGAACAACATTTTGATATGTATTACTATCTACTTCTGGGCCGCGCCTTAGAAGAACGCCTGGAAACCCTATATAAGCAGGGAAAAATTCCCGGGGCGATCTACCAGGGAAGAGGCCAAGAGGCTTGTTATGTTGGCAGTGCTTATGCTTTGGAGCCAGGCGATGTCATCGCTCCGACCCACAGGGATATGATTGCCATGTTGCCGCGGGGCATGGATATCAAGCTAATCGTCGCTCAGCACTTAGCGAAAGTGACCGGGCCGACAAAAGGGCGCGGAGAGGACAACTATCTCGGCGATCTATCCCGAGGCATTTTCACAACCGTGAGCATGTTGCCTGACTTTTATCCGGTAGCAGCCGGGGCTGCCTTGGCTTTTAAAATTCAAGGAGAAAGTCGCGTTGCCTTAGCGTATTGCGGCGAAGGCGCAACCAGCCGCGGTGATTGGCATGAAGCTCTCAACTTTGCAGCCGTTAAAACTCTTCCCGTCGTCTTCTTTGTCATAAATAATCAATTTGCCTTTTCAACCCCGGCGGAAAAAGGGATGAAAATAGGGAATGTTGCTAATCGGGCGTCGGCTTATGGCATGCCGGGTATAACTGTTGATGGTAACGATCCTATCGAGGTCTTTGAGGCAGTGAAAAGAAGTGTCGATCTCGCCCGGGAAGGACAGGGTCCAAGCCTAATTGAGGCCAAGACTTTAAGAATGAAAGGTCACGCAGGCCATGACCGCTTTACCTACGCTCCATCCGGGCTAATTGAACAGTGGGAAGAAAAAGACCCTATCAATCGATTTGAGATTTTATTGCGCGATGAATGGCAACTCAACGATGAAGAAAAACAACAAATTGAAATAGAAATACAGATGAAAATCGACGGAGCAGTCGCGTTTGCCGAAGCTAGTCCGCTGCCAGATCCAAATGAGGTGACAAAAGATGTCTATCACTGAGCAAGAAGCGGCCAAAGGCCTGACTTTTCAAAATGAAGAATCAACTTACCTTCAGGCCATCTCGCAAGGCTTAGGCGAAGCCATGAGGGAAGACGAGACCGTGATTCAGATTGGCGAAGATATTGGCGAATTCGGGGGCGCCTTCAAGGTGACAAAAGGTTTGATAGACGAATTCGGAGAAGAGCGAGTGATTGATACACCGCTCTCTGAGTCAGGGTTTATCGGTGCCGCGGTTGGCGCCGCCTTGATGGGCCTTCGACCGGTCGTTGAGGTTCAGTACGCTGATTTTCTTTCCTGCGGGTGGGATCAGATAGTAAATGTGGCAGCCAAAATCCATTATCGTACAGGAGACCCAGTACCGATGGTCATCAGGGCTCCTTCGGGTGCCGGTCTGCGCGCCGGGCCATTCCATTCTCAGAGTCCGGAGGGTTGGTTTGCTCACGTACCCGGTCTCAAAGTTGTCGCTCCAGCAACCCCATTTGACGCTAAAGGTTTATTGAGGAGCGCGATAGAAGATCCAAATCCCGTTATATTTTTTGAGCACAAATACCTCTATAGGCGTCTCAAGGAACGTTTGCCAAGAGAGAAATACAAAATTGATATCGGTCGGGCTTCGGTGCGGCGCGATGGGACGGATGTGTCCGTGATAACGTATGGGGCCATGCTGTATAAGGCTCTGGAAGCGGCCAAACAACTTAACACTAATGGGATCTCTGTTGAGGTTGTGGATATTCGTACAATTAATCCACTTGATAAAGCTGCCATAATCGCAAGCGTCAAGAAGACAGGGAAGGTAGTGATCGTCACTGAAGATCATTATTCCTTCGGAGTCTCAGCTGAGCTGGCCGCCACGATCAATGAAGGAGCGTTTGAATATCTGGATGGTCCAATCGAGAGAATAGCGCCACCTGATACCCCGATTCCATACAGCCCGCCGCTAGAAGACGCGTATCTACCTCAGGTCGAAGAAATAACGACAGGAATCACCAAGTTGGTGGCTTACTAAAATGGGCTCCTTGGTTATGCCGAAGTTGGGCGAGACAGTGACAGAGGGCACCGTCATTCGCTGGCTTAAACACGAGGGTGAAAATGTCGGACGCGATGAAATGGTTGTTGAGATATCGACCGACAAGGTAGATACCGAGGTTCCATCGGTTGACTCGGGCGTGGTGCGAAAAATCCTGGTGGCCGAAGGCGACACAGTGGCGGTCGGAACGGAATTAGCGCTTATCGGTGATAATGATCAGCCAGTAGTCGCTACGGAGCGAATGAGTCATGAAAGCGGGCCAAAAGTCTCAGAGTTGCCGGCAGAGAAAGTTGCGAACGAAAAAGCAAGCCTCCAAGAGTCGCGCCATGAACACGGTTTCTTGTCACCGATTGTGCGAAAGATAGCCAGGGAAAAGCAGGTAGACCTCAACTCAATCGAGGGGACCGGAAAAGATGGACGCATTACAAAGAACGATATTCTGAGCAAAATTGAGACGACTGTCGAAGATAGGACATCAAAACCAAAAGCAGAATCGGACCACCCGGCGCCAGACATCAAACCGGCGAAACCCGCTCAGGTTCAGGCCCAGCCGCAGGCAGGCACAAGGGAAGAGCGGCAGCCCCTTAGTCATATTAGGAAGGTCATCTCAGAGCATATGGTGAGAAGCGTCAAAACATCCGCACATGTCACAACGGTCATTGAAGTGGATGTGGAGAAGATAGAGCAGGTTCGCAAGCGGTACAAAGCCGCCTTCAAGGAGCGAGAGGGTTTTTCGCTCAACATTTTGCCATTTGTTAGCCTGGCAACAATCGCGGCGCTCCAGCGTTGGCCGACGATAAATAGTATTTTAGATGGCGAAGATCTAATCATAAAACATTACGTGAATTTAGGTATCGCCGTCTCGGTACCCGATGGGTTAATTGTTCCGGTGATAAAGCAGGCCGATGAACAAAATATTTTAGGGCTAGCGCGCGCCATTCACAGGCTAGCCGAAAAGACTCGCTCGGGACAGCTTTCACCTGATGACGTCCATGAGGGCACATTTACCATTACTAACCCGGGATCGTTTGGCACGCTTTTTCAAACGCCTATCATTAATCAACCCCAAGTAGCGATCTTGAGTCTTGACGCGGTTACCGAGCGGCCTGTCGCAAAAGATTCCGCCATTGCTCTTCGGCACATGGTTTACCTGAGCCTTTCATACGATCATCGAGTCAACGATGGCGCGATAGCCGGCCAATTCTTGCGGGATATTAAAGAAGAATTGGAGACCCGAGACTACGACGAAGACCTGGGAACATGGCTGAGCGTCTAGCCTCAAAGCCGAGATTGCGTATAGAAAAACTAGGTCTTCAAGATTATCTAAAAACTCTCGCTCGCCAAAGAGCGCTGGTCAAAAGAGGTCAAGAGCAGGGTGGGGGCGATCATTTGCTTTTAGTAGAGCACGACCTGATTGCCACAATCGGTACAGGCGGTGATTTCTCGCAGGTTAAGGCGTCCGCTGAATGGTTTAAGAGGCGAGAGATAAAGATTGTCCCTGTTGATCGTGGTGGCGGAGTAACGCTCCATTCTCCCGGTCAATTAGTCGCGTATCCGATAGTCAACTTAAGGGCTAGCCGGGACCTTCATTTGTATCTCAGGCAACTTGAGTTGGTTGTAGTAAGGACGCTGGCTGATTTCGGGATTGAGGGAACCACGCGTATCGGAAAGACCGGCGTTTGGCTGGGGAATGACAAGATAGCGGCGATCGGCATTAAGGTCGAGAAATGGATAACCAGCCACGGTTTCGCCCTTAACATCGCAAACGATCTCACGCTATATTCAGCGATAGATCAGTGTGGCTTAAAGGACGCTGGTGTGACGAGCATTAAGGCAGCCTCCGGGATCGCGCCCGAGTTTGAACTTGTTCGAGAGTCAGTAATTCAAAATTTCACTTCCGTCTTCGGCTATGAAAAGGAGTCAATAGAATGTCTAGCCGCCCTCCATGGCTAAAAGTTGTTTCCAAAAGCAGCGAAGATCAAGAGGAGCTCGTCAGCGAATTCAAGAAGAATAATCTGGCAACAGTTTGTGAAAAATCAGCTTGTCCAAATATCTGGGAATGTTTTGCAAGACGCGACACGACATTCTTAATAATGGGGTCAGTTTGTACTAGAGAGTGTCTTTATTGTCGAATAATGACTGGAAACCCGGAGAAGCCAAACGAGTTTGAGCCGGAACGTCTGGCTAAGGTGGTGGCCAAACTAAACCTTCGGGATGTGGTAATAACTTCAGTGACGAGAGATGATCTTGAGGATGGTGGGGCCTCGAGCTTCGCTGAGACTATCCGGGCTATTCGTCGTCGCTCGCCGGCGAGTAGAATTGAGGCTCTAATTCCAGATTTTGACGGAGATCTTGATGCTGTCGTCAGAGTTGTTGAATCCGGACCAAATGTTATTGCTCATAACCTAGAGACAGTTTCGCGGCTCTTTCCAAAACTCAGGCCGCAGGCCGACTACGCACGATCATTGGCCATACTAAAGCAACTCACGGGTACGGACATAAGTGTTAAAACCGGGCTCATGGTCGGTTTTGGTGAATCACGCGCGGAAATCAGGAGAGCGATTGAGGATATCCAGGCCGTAGGGGTTAAAATGATTACAATCGGACAATACCTTCAGCCCTCAAAAAACCAATTTACGGTGAAACGATATTATAGACCGGAAGAATTTATGGGCCTTGCCAAGTACTGCCAACGGCTCGGTTTCTCTCGCATAATCAGTGGTCCGTTAGTTCGGAGCTCATATCGCGGGGCTTAACTTGCCTAGACAGTGCTTTTTGAAGGAAGCCTATTAGTAGCGAACCAATACATGCCGAGACTCTCCAACATAGCGGCAAGTTCATCAGTTCCAGTTGGTTTCGAAATATAGCTGTTTGAGCCAAGTTCGTAGCTACGGGTAATATCGCTTTCATCATCAGAGCTAGTTAGCATTATGATCGGGATAGTTTTGAATCGCGCGTCTGATTTAAAAAACTCCAGAACTTCGAAACCGTTTCTCTTCGGCAGCTTTATATCGAGAAGTATAAAATCAGGGGTATTAACATTTACATATGGCGGACTCTTCTCAACATAATCTATCGCTTCTTGTCCGTCCGTCACAACGTGAATCGTAACGGGAAACCTTTCCCCTAACTTATCAAGG
>JAUVQD010000137.1 GCA_030598355.1 Actinomycetes bacterium | reverse complement strand
TGGGGGTCCTTAAAATATCCGAGGTGCAGCCAGCAGGCAAAAGAAATATGCCCGCCGATGAGTTTATTCGCGGCTACAGGCCGCTTAGCGGCGAGATTTTCGGTTAGAAAGTCTTTGGGAATAACTTTACTTGACCGTACTTAGATTAGTTTTGCTATAATATGCAATGATTTACGAAGGAGACATTAATGTTTTTATTTAGCCCCTTATATTGGTTGCTCGTAGGCCCGGCCATTGCGCTGGTGGCCTGGTCTCAATATAAAGTCAAAAAAACATACAGGGATAATTCTCAAATCCCCGCCGCTTCCGGTCTGTCGGGTTCTCAATTGGCGAGGGCGCTTCTCGATCGCAACGAATTAACCGATGTCTCTGTTCAACCTGTTCAAGGTGAACTTACAGATCACTATGATCCGAGGGGCAAGGTGTTGAGATTATCGGGAGATATCTACAATGGGCGTTCAGTGGCGGCGCTCGGCATTGTCGCTCACGAAGTCGGCCATGCTGTGCAAGATGCCCGTAAATATGTGCCTCTTCGCATAAGGGCAAGCCTGGTGCCGGCTGCCTCATTTGGAAGCAGCCTGGGACCGCTATTGGTCATCGCCGGCATAATCTTCGCGGCGGGAAGCGCGTTTAGCGGCTTGTTGATTAATCTCGGAATAATATTTTTTGGGGCTGCGGTAGTATTTCAGATTGTCACCTTGCCTGTTGAATTTAACGCCAGCCGCAGAGCGATGGTAATGCTGGAAAACGGAGGTTTCATCGCACAAGAGGAATACAAGCCCGCAAAACAGGTACTAAACGCCGCTGCTTTGACCTATCTGGCCGCAACTTTAGCCGCAATTATGCAATTAGTCTATTATTTGATCCTTAGCCGCCGCAATTGAGCTACACCGATATCGCTTAGAAGATGAATCCACGCTTCTTCGTTCTTGATTTCCTCACCAAGTTTGATCGAAAGCCCGGGCATGTAAATCAGACGCTACCAAGCGCTCTTAAAAATTCGAATTTTGATCAGAGAGACAGAGCGCTTATAACAGAGCTAGTCTATGGCATTATACGCACCAGGCTGTCACTTGATTGGCTTATAGGAAAATTTTCCTCAAAAGGGACGTCCAAAATGGACGCGCGATTGCTCAATTTATTAAGATTGGGCATCTACCAGCTTGTCTTTCTCGATAAAATCCCGTCTCACGCGGCTGTTGATGCCACGGTTGAGCTGGCAAAAAAAGACTTCAGGCCGGGAGTCGTTGGTTTTGTCAATGCTGTCTTGCGTGAAACCGGAAGAAAAATTGACAACTTGCCGTGGCCCGATCGAGAAAAAGAAGAGCCGCTTTTTCTGTCAGTCTTTTATTCCCACCCGCTTTGGTTGGTGGAATTATGGCTAAAAGAACTTGGAAAGCAAAAAACCGAAGCACTTCTGGCTGCCAACAACAATCGCCCGTCTGTAGCGCTTCGAGTCAATACTTTGAAAACCTCGCGTAATGAGCTGATCGAATATCTCGGAAAGTTAGGCGTGGAGGCTGAAGCGGGGGAGTGGTGCCCGGAAGCTATCCACATCCAAGCTCTTGTGCCTCAGGAAATCATCGATAAGGGCTTGGCCTACGTGCAGAACGAGGGCTCGATGCTTGTTAGCCACATGCTCGAATTATCTCCCGGTCAATCAGTTATCGACTATTGTGCCGCCCCGGGCGGTAAAACCACTCATATGGCGCAATTAATGATGAACGAGGGGGAAATATACGCCGTAGATGTAAGCGATAACCGATTAGCGCTGGTCGATCAAAATCGCCAGAGACTAGGAACCAAGATTATCAGGCTAGTCAAGGGGGATGCTTCTCAGCCTATACCTCTACCTAAGGTTGATAATGTTCTCGTTGACGCGCCCTGCAGCGGCCTGGGAGTTCTTTCTCGACGTCCGGATAGTCGCTGGCAAAAGAAGCGAGAGGACATTGAGCGATTGGGAAACCTGCAGGGTTTGATAGTTAACGAGGCCGCGAATCACGTCAATGTAGGAGGTTTCTTAACCTACTCTGTTTGCACAATCACTAGGCTTGAGACAACCGAGGTAGTCGACAATTTTCTTAAAAGTCGCCCTGACTTTAGTCAGGTAGAGATTGATATTCCGCTGGGCAGGGAAGTAGGCAACTCAACGCTGTCTCTGCAACTTTGGCCTGACACCGACAAGACCGACGGTATGTTTGTGGCCCGCTTCATACGAAACGCTATTTAGCATATTTTGTATTAATCTGTTGTGGGGCTCGCAATATCTTGTATAATCAATCCATGCGCTGTCCATTTTGTGGTACTACCGATTCTAAAGTAACCGATTCACGCATGACAGAGCCTGGAGACGCGGTCAGGCGTCGTCGTGAATGTCTAAGTTGCTCTCAACGTTTTACAACGTTTGAGAGACTTGAGGAAACGCCGATCACTATCGTCAAGAAAGGGGGCGAACATGTCCCCTTTGACAGGCAAAAAATGCTCGGCGGGCTCATTAGGGCAACCGAAAAACGTCATATAACCAGAGATCAGCTCGAAGAGTTGGTTTCAAGCATCGAGACAGATCTTAGGAACCAATTTAAGTATGAAATTACATCAAGGAAACTAGGGGAAATGATCTTAGGAAAACTACGAACACTAGATAAAGTCGCTTACGTCCGTTTCGCGTCCGTCTATCGTGAATTCCAAGATATAGATGAATTCAAATCTGAACTTGAAAAACTACAGACTCAAAGCAGCAGGAGGAAAAAGAAATGACAGTAAAATTCTTCTGGAAAGAAGATTGCCCAAAGTGCCCGAATGCGAAAGCCCGCATGAGTGATATCAAAAACGTTCAGTACTATAACCTTGATGAGCCGGAAGGGCTAGCTGAAGCAGCATTCTACAGCGTTATGTCTACGCCATCGGTCGTCATAAGCAACGATAACGGTTCGGAAGTTGTCGCTTTCAGAGGAGATGTCCCTGAAAACAAAGTGCTGCAAAAATGGCTCTAACTACTACTCAACCGAAGGTAGCCGGACTGATTCCAGTCAGTATGATCGACTGGGAGGGAAAGGTTTCTGCCATCATTTTCCTAGCGGGATGTAATTTAAGATGCCCTTTCTGCCATAATCCGGAGCTAATAAAACCGAAAACCGCTGACTGCGTACCCTGGGACAAGATAAAGGGTCAGCTCGACAAAAAAAAGCGTTGGTTAGACGGAATCGTTATCACCGGTGGCGAACCAACCGCTAACAAAGACCTGGAGAACCTGATAGGCGAATTAAGATCAGCAGACTTTGAAATAAAGCTGGATACTAACGGAACGAAGCCTAATGTTATTGAAGATCTCGTCAAAAAAAACGTAATTGATTATTTCGCGGTTGATGTTAAATCTGCTTTTCACAAATATGACGAAGCTTGCGGAATTGTTGGACAGAGCGAAAAAGTAAAAGAATCGATTGATCTGATAGCGAATTCAGGCATCAATCACGAGTTTAGGACAACTGTTGTTCCTGGTTACACAGAGAGCGAAGATATCGTGGAGGTAGCGAAATATCTTGCGGACCACGGTGGCTCGAGGTATATCCTTCAACAATTTTTGCCTAATGAGGTCCTGGAGAAAAACTTGAAGTCTGTGCAACCGTATCCAACGACTTTATTAACGCAAATGGCTGAAGAATGCAGCAAGTTTCTACCGACAAAGACCAGGGGATGCGGATGAAATCTTCAGCCTTAAAGATAGACCTGCAATTACTGGACGCGGATCTACCTGTTCCCAAATACGCCCACGATGGTGACGCTGGCTGCGACCTATATAGCGCGGTCGATGTTAGCCTGGCTCCTGGCCACCGAAGCCTCATCCCGACCGGTATCGCGATTTCTATTCCTGACGGCCATGCCGGCTTTGTGCAACCTAGGTCAGGGTTGGCTGCCAGATGCGGGATCAGCATTGTAAACACTCCCGGTCTTATTGACTCGAAATATCGAGGCGAGATAAAAGTTATCCTTATCAATCTTGATCCAAAAGAGACATATCATGTTTCGCGCGGCGATAAAATAGCGCAGTTAGTTATCCAACCAGTGCTGAGTGTGGATTTCTTAGTTGTTGACTCTCTAGATGAAACCGTCAGAGGTGACGGGGGTTTCGGCAGTTCAGGACGTAGATAGCGCATTCTTTCGGATTCTTTGAACAATTATTGAACGCACGATAATATATCTTATGTAAACTAACTGATTTTTTTATATATGAGCTCCCGGTGCCCTAGCGCGTGGACGCGACACTTAAAAGTTTAAACTCTCACGCAGCCGCGTCTAAATTATTACGCCAGTCTTCAAACTCGCGATCACTTGCAAGATAAACAAACTTCTGGCTGAACGAAATAATCCTCAGCACACGCAAAATATTTCTGCTTGCCTTATATATGACAACATTTTCGAACCCAAATAGATTTCCAAAACTGATCAGCAACTTGAGACCGCTGCTATCCATAAAACAGAGATCCTCCAAGTCCACAATAAGAGCTCTAGCGGTTTTGTCGACGAACGTGTCTATTTGAGGTAAAAGGTCGTTGTATGCGGCAACGTCCAGCTCGCC
>JAUVQD010000050.1 GCA_030598355.1 Actinomycetes bacterium | reverse complement strand
TCGCTCACGATCGGGTCGCCACCCGCCCCCGGGACGTAAAGCGTAACTGATTCAAGACGGAGTAGTGACATTCTTAAAAACTCCTATATTTTGATCTCAAGTGCTTCATGCAACGCCTCGCCTAAAATATTAAAACCCAAACAAGTCAAGACCACCGCCGCGCCCGGACCATAAATCAACCATGGCGCAACGGTCACACGTCCAACCGCATCGGCCAACATGGAGCCCCACGCGGGATAGGGAAGCTGAACACCAATGCCGAGAAAACTCAAAGTAGCTTCAGTTAGAATAACGCTCCCTACGCCCATCAAGCTGTAGACCGCTACCGGGCCCAGAGTATTCGGCAGCAAGTGTCTCCATAAAATATACCAAGCCGACCCGCCAACAACTTTGGTGGCCGCAATATAGTCTTTGGAGACCTCATTTTTAACTTGAGCCCTTGTTATTCGAGCTATCTGGGGCCAGCCGAAAATAGCCAAAACCACAAATACATTACGGGCTCCGGGGCCGATCACCGTCATAACCGCTATCGCTCCTAAGACAAAGGGGAAGGCCAGAAAGACATCGGCAGTTCGCATCAGCACGGAGTCGACTATTCCCCCGAAATAACCGGCGATGACACCTATCGGGAGACCTATTACTACCATAAATATTACAGCGCCGAGGGCGATCGTCAGCGAAGTTCTGGCACCATAAAGGAGACGTGCCAACATATCGCGACCCAGTGAATCTGTTCCCAGCGGATGGCGCAAGCTCGGGGACTTAAGAACACTCTCCCTATCTTGCCTGATCGGGTCATATGGGCTTAAGAACCCCGCCGCTAGAGTAAGCAAAATCAGTATGGAAATAATTACCAAACCAACGCGCGCTTTATTCACACCTTGGCCTCCAATCCTTCCTGCTTTCCGTCGACCCGAGCCTTCGGGTTCAACCAGGCGTTAAGAATATCAACCAGAAGATTGACAAAAATAAATATTGCGGACAAGACAAGCGCCGCTCCGATAATAAGCGGTCTATCCCGCTCAAGGACGGCCAGAAAAAGCCGGTGGCCCAGACCGGGCCAGTTGAAAACCACTTCCGTAGCGACAGCGCTGCCGATGAGAAAACCGAAATGAAGACCGGCAACGGTCACAATCGGCGGTAGGGCATTCTTGAGAGCATGCACAAAAAGAACTCTATTGCTGGAGAGACCGTTAGCGCGAGCGGCTTGCACATAATCACTCGATAACACATCGATCAAACTGCTTCTCGTAACACGGGCCAGATATGCCGCCGCGACGAGCGCCAAAACTAAAGAAGGTAAAATATAGAAGTTGAGACCCCCGTCGCCTAGACCGGAGACTGGCAACCACCGGAGCCTTACCCCGAAGACCAATTGGAGCAGAAGACCGAGAAGAAAAACAGGCATGGCAATGAGCACAGCAGCTGACACCATCGACATCCTATCAAAAAGAGAATCCCGCCTGATAGCCGCCCAGGCCCCCGCCGATATGCCTATAAGCAAATCTAGGAAAAGCGCAAACGAAGCTAGAGCTAGAGAATTGGGTAGCGACTCAGCAATAATAGATGATACCGGCCTCTGATTTCTAAATGAGGTGCCTAAGTCGCCGCGCCCCAAAGAAATCAGGTAGTCTTTGTATTGCGTATACAGGGGCGCCTCGGTATTGAGTTTTTCTTTGATGTTTATCATAGCTTGATCACTGGGTTGGCGATAACCAGCTAAGATCCTGGCCGGGTCACCAGGGAGCACGTGGAGCAAAAGAAACAGGATAAGCGTGACACCGATTAGTATGGGCGCGACCCACAGAATACGTCTGACCGCAAAGGCAAGCAATTAAGACTCCCAATCAGTTAAGCTAACCAGTTACATAGTTACATTCTAAGCAGGTAGGACCTAATCTTTGGAGATCCAGACACGATCTAGAGGCGTATTATCAAGCGCCGTTCTTCTGAAACCTTTGACCCTCTTGGCGTAAACAACGCTCGTTCCATAGTAGGCATAAGGCACTATCGGCGCTTCTTTTAGTATCTGGTTCTCAGCTTTCTGATACAATCTGCGTCTTTGGACAGCCCCGACGGCACTGCGGGCTTTTATAAGCAGACGATCTACTTCCTTGTCGGAAAATCCAATTAAATTGTCACCGCTCTTTGAATAAAACAATTGATATAAGAACGCGTCGGGACTAGGGTAGTCAGCTTGCCATCCGGCCGCGAACATCGACATTTTTCCAGCGCGCAACGCTTTTAGAAACGCGCCGAACTCTAAACCTTCCAGATCGACTTTGATCCCGATATCTTTCAAGTTCTGTTGAAAGATTTGAGCCGGACCCTCATAACCGCGCCCGGTAGGATAGATCAACTTGATCGTCGGTAGCCCGCGACCGCCTGGATAACCAGCCTCTTTAAGTAATCGTTTGGCTCTCGAAGATGAAAGCGTGTATTCACGCGCCGGTTTCCCGTAGCCTTCAACAGCGGGCGGAACAATCCCGCCGGCGACTAAATACGCGTTCTCATAAACATTTTCTACGATAGCGGTGCGATCTACAGCGTTGTTTATCGCCTGACGTAGTTTGACGTTTTTTCTAAACAGGGGTTTTCTTAAATTGAAAGCATAGAACTGCAAACCCAGTTGCGGCTCGCCAACAATGGCATTTGGGCCAAACTGTTTAACTGTCGCTTTGATCTGCCCACTAGGAATAGGAGAATAGTCGAGTCCGCCGCCCTGGAATTCCAAAAAACCGGTTTGATCATTATCGATAATCTTAAAATTCACCGCGTCGACATAGTTTTTCGCGCCATAATACTTTTTGAACCTCTTTAAGGTTATGCCTTTTCTATGCTCCCAAGCACCATCTATTGCAAACGGTCCGTTGCCGACGGGCCGCTCCGCAAACTCACGTCCCCGGGCTTTCACTGCTTCTTTAGGCACGGGAGAAAAAACCGGGTGACCGAGGATCGTCGGAAAATCAGCAAAAGGGTAATTGAGTTTTACTTTCAGAACATATTTGGATGGCGCGCTAACTCCGACAAGATGAGAGCGCTGCCCTTTCTGCACTTTATCGAAGCCTTTTATCGGAGCCAAATGGTAGGCAGCTTCTGAACCAGTTTTTTTAGCAGCCACTCGGTCCCAAGCGTAAACAAAATCTGCCGCCGTAACTTCCCGGCCATTGTGAAACTTAACACCTCGGCGCAACCAAAAAGTCCATGTGTCACCTTTTGAATTTGACTCCCACTTGCGGGCCACCGCGGGCTCCAGTTCTAAAGTTTCCGGATCGTAGTCAACTAGTCCATCAAAAAGCTCTTTTGTGACCTGTAGGCCCTCACTTTCTTGCGCGAAAGCCGGGTCTATTGCCACCGGCTCCCCAAGAAAATAGTTGAACGTACCGCCCTGTTTTGCCTTACTGGCGCTCTTTTCAGCGCAGGCAGAAAGTGAAACTAACAGGAGGATAGCAACTAATGAGAATAGGAATGTTCTTAAAAGACTATTTAGAGAAACTGCTCTGTTTGACTTGTATTCTTTGATGTGTCCCCCAATAATAAAACGCAACATAATATTAGAAGTAAAATAGGGCATTTGGCAAGAATAAAAAAAGGAAAACCGAAGAAATAATTTAAGCTAGGAAGATCAAGATCACAGATGTGATCCCGAAAATAATGGATAGAGCAATCGTGATTCGATCAAGATTTTTTTCAATTACGCCTGTGCCACCCAGAGCGCTCGGTATACCGCCGCCAAACGCGCTCGACAGACCAGCTCCCTTGCCGGAATGGAGCAAGATCGCAAATATTAATCCTAAGCTCACTATGGTATGAAGTACAACAAAGAACATTAGCATGGGAAAAATCTTATCATACTCAACACAACCTGTCTAAAATATGCCCTCACCGGCACTCCAGCTAAATCGATATATTCCCGAATTTGCCATCTTGCAAAAGGCTTAAGTTCTTGTTAGAAGATTCTTCCCGTCCATCTCAGGCGGGGCAGGGATACCCATCAAGCCTAAAACTGTCGGTGCCACATCTGCAAGGCGGCCGCCCTCTTTCAGTTTCATAGAGCTATCGCCTATCACGACCAGCGGCACGCGATTTGAGGTATGAGCTGTCCGTGGTTTCCCGTCATCGTCTACCATTTGCTCGGCATTGCCGTGGTCGGCCGTGATGATAGTCGCGCCACCCCGCTCCTTCACTGCCTGGACAACGTCTCCAACGGCAGCATCAATAACCTCAATTGCCTTCACAACCGCGGTGATTATTCCGGTATGGCCAACCATATCGCAATTGGCGAAGTTAATAACAATAAAGTCATACTTTCCAGTCTCGACCGCGCTCACTGCCTTGTCAGCGACTTCGCGGGCGCTCATCTCCGGCGACAGGTCATAAGTAGCCACCTTGGGAGATTGAACAAGTATTCGATCCTCTCCCGCCACAGGTTCTTCAACGCCCCCGTTCAAAAAGAAAGTGACATGAGCATATTTCTCGGTCTCGGCAATGTGCGCTTGTCGACGGCTATGGGCTTCAAGTACCTGGTCAAGAGTATTATCAAGCGCAACTGGCGCAAAGGCGACCGGCAGATCAAAATTTACATCGTAAAGGGTCAAGCTGACAAAAAATATCCGGGGGGGTCTCGTGGCGCGATCAAATCCGTCAAAATTACTCTGGGTCAAGGCCTCTGTGAGCTGTCGCGCCCGGTCCGAGCGGAAGTTAAAGAAAACCACTGAGTCGCCGTCTTTGATTCGGCCATCAACTCCCGCAATAATCGCTGGTTTGACAAATTCATCATTATTGAGGGCTTTGTATGATCGCTCAATTGAATCTTTGGCCGAGATACGTTCCTCTCCTTTTCCAAAAACCAGAGCATCGTAGGCCAGCTTAGTTCTCTCCCACCTTTTATCTCTGTCCATAGCATAATAGCGGCCGGAAACCATGGCGATTTTGCCAATACCAATTGATTGCATCTTCGCTTCCAGTTCTTTTATGTATTTAAGAGCGCTCTTTGGAGGGGTGTCGCGGCCGTCTAAGAAGCAGTGAACATAAACATCTTGCACGCCTTGCTTCTTAGCCAGCTCCAATAAAGCGTAGATATGAGTATCCTGGCTGTGAACCCCGCCGTCTGAAACGAGCCCCATCAGGTGGAGGGCGGATTTATTCTTCTTGGCTTCCTCGATGGCGGTGATCAAAACCCGGTTGTCAAAGAACGAACCGTCCAAAATTGAATTATTTATCCGAGTCAGGTCTTGGAAGACAATGCGCCCGGCGCCAAGGTTCAAGTGACCGACTTCTGAATTACCCATCTGCCCATCGGGGAGTCCGACATCAGCTCCGGCAGCCCCAAGCGTTGTGTGCGAGTAGTTTGCTTGATAGCTATCTAGGTTTGGTGTCACAGCGACGCTGATGGCACTGTTGGTACCCGGACTTTCGACTCCAAACCCATCAAGTATTATTAGACATACTGGTCGCGGATACTGTATACGCGCGGTCGTTGACTTAGCGTCTGGCATAGATAGAATTTTACCAAAAAACTAGCTTCTAAGGTTGGTTTTTTACTTCCGCAGCTGTTTCGACTTCCGGCTCCGGCTCTCCCATTAAATATCTATGAATATCGCCGGCTGCTTTGCGCCCGGCTCCCATTGCTAAGATAACCGTCGCTGATCCGGTGACAATATCGCCACCGGCGTAAACACCTTCACGGCTTGTTCGACCGGTTTCTTCATCGGCCACAATGTATCCCCATTTATTTAAATCCAAGTTTTTCGTGCTCTGCGGTACCAACGGATTTGCGCCTGTGCCGATAGACATAACCACAACATTTACTGGAATCTGAAACTCTGACCCTTTAATTGGCACCGGTCGTCGCCTTCCGGAATCATCTGGTTCTCCCAGCTCCATCCGGACACATTCTATGGCCTTAACCCAGCCATCTTCCCCGATTACCTTTGTCGGGCTCGTCAGAAGCTCAAAACGAATAGCTTCCTCATGGGCGTGGTGAACTTCTTCGGCACGGGCAGGCAGCTCAGCGTCGCTACGACGATAGACGATGATAGCTTCTTCTGCTCCAAGCCGGAGCGCCGTTCTCACTGAATCCATGGCGACATTGCCGCCGCCGACAACCGCAACACGATCGCCAACTTTGATTGGCGTGTCAAATTTTGGAAAATCGTAAGCTTTCATAAGATTGGTGCGGGTTAGGAACTCGTTAGCAGAGTAAACACCATTGAGATTTTCACCGTCTATGCCCATAAAATTAGGGAGACCAGCACCTGAGCCAATGAAAACAGCGTCAAAATCTTCCATTAGCTCGTCGACTGTCATGAGCTTTCCAACGACGGCGTTCGTTTGAATATCGACCCCAAGATCAGTCAAACAGGCGATCTCTTCGGCGACAATGCTTTTCGGCAACCTAAACTCAGGTATTCCATAGAGCAAGACGCCGCCCGGCTCATGGAGAGCTTCAAATACGGTAACTTTATGGCCCATTTGGGCCAAGTCGCTAGCTGCGGTGACACCCGCGGGCCCACTGCCGACAATCGCCACTGTCTTGCCCGTTGATTTAGCCACTTTTGGTTTTGTTTTTTGGCCATGATCGCGTTCCCAATCAGCCACAAAACGCTCAAGTCTCCCAATCGCGACAGGTTCAAATTTCTTGCCGACGACGCACAATTTCTCGCATTGGTCTTCTTGTGGACATACACGACCGCAAACCGCGGGCAGTATGTTTGTTTCTTTGATCTTATCTATGGCGCCCTGAAAATTCTTTTCTTGGACAAGCTCAATAAAATCCCCTATCTGGACGCCAACCGGACAACCCTTAACACACTGAGGTTTAGCACAACGAATGCATCGCTCCGCCTCTTCCAAGGCTTGCTCGGTAGTGTATCCAAGCGAAACTTCTTTAAAATTAGAACCCCGTTTTTTCGGGTCTTGCTCAGGAATCGGTGTTCTATTTGGTATTAACTTTCTTCTTTTTCGTTCCTCGGCCAATTTCTAATCCCCCTATGGACAGTTATTAGGCTTAGCTGGTTTCAAGCAAATGAGCATGCCGGGCTTTCCAGGCTTCAAAAGACTCTTTTTCCTCTGATAGATACATCTGTTGGCGACTCATCAATAAATCCCAGTCAACTTGATGGCCGTCAAATTCAGGCCCATCGGTACAGGCAAACTTAGTTTCGCCGCCAACCGAAACTCGGCAGGCGCCGCACATACCGCTACCGTCGACCATAATCGGGTTCAAGCTGACCATGGTCTTTACATTGTAATTCTTAGTTGTAAAGGCCACGAATTTCATCATGATCGCCGGGCCGACACAAATAACCAGGTCGGTGTCGCCTTTTTTTAGCTCCTCTTCCAAAGCAACCGTCACAACACCTTTAGTCCCCTTGCTGCCGTCATCTGTCGTTACTAGCACACGATCGCAAACAGTTTGCATCTCATCTTCGTAAATCAAAAGATCGGCACTTCTAGCACCCATGACACAGACAACCTCATTTCCGGCTGCCTTAAATGCCCTCGCTATTGGAAAAAGCGGCGCTACCCCAAAACCTCCGCCACTCACGATAACCTTGCCCAATTTTTCTATGTGAGTTGGCTGACCAAGCGGACCACAAACATCGGAAATCTCATCGCCTGTTTTTAGCTCTACAAATTCAGCCGTTGTCTTCCCGACAGCCATAACGATTAGGCTGATAGTTCCTTCGTCCGGATTGATATCGGCTAACGATAACGGTATGCGCTCTCCTTGCTCATTTAGCCTGATGATCACAAATTGGCCTGGTTTAGCTTTGCGGGCGATTGCCGGAGCATCAAGTTTAAAATAGAATACATCGGGTTCTCGAATTAGCTTTGTCTCAAGTATTTTTGTCAAATCTGATTTCACCTCTACCAAGGATGGAACGTGGACAGAATTATATTAAAGCAAAAGAAGGCAGGTTGAGCAAGTGATAATTATGGGGACATGTTCTTAATTCGGTTTTCAGAATTAAGTACGTGTCACCAAATTACTATTCATCATCCTTGTTCTCAAACCCCTCACACTGTATGCTAACAAGCGATGGAAAAAGCGTCACGAGCGACCGCGGTCTTCAATTTGCTCAGCTCCAAAACACTCAATATTTTTCTTCTCGTCTCGGGAACTGTATACGGCATAATGCTCCTGGCTTGGGCGGCCGCTAGCCCAAGCTCCCAGGTAATTCTGA
>JAUVQD010000183.1 GCA_030598355.1 Actinomycetes bacterium | reverse complement strand
CTATGCCTTTCCAAAAATCCGGAATATGATGAAAGGCACATGTAGTCACAATCGAATTTTCAGTTTGCACTTCAAATTCAAAAGAGAGGAACCCGCTCCGGCAGAAAGAACTGTTTGTAATGCCCGCCTTGACAGCCTTGGCTTGCGCATAATCCAGCATGGCTGGGAGACATCGATGGCATAAACCATGGCGCCACGAAGTGCCGCCTGGATAGCAAAAGTGCCGGTCCCTGATCCAAAATCAATTAGAACATCGTTATCGCCAACCCCAAGGGAATCAAGAACAATATTGCTCTCTTCGGCAATGTCTCGAAATTTCGAATGACTTGAATCGTACATATCAACTTCTGCTGGCTCACTGTAATCCTTGCCAATCTGCTTGGACTCATCGTATTGCCACTTTAAATGTTTTTTCATTTTCATCTCTCGTTAATCGCCATGACGTCCGAGTTCGCCTGTAGTCACAGAACCCAGGCCAGTGAGTTTGACTCGCTTGCGTATATGCTAATCAGTCCGGTCGGTATCTAATGAAGGCATCAAGGTCGTTGCCATGAAAACAACTATATTGCTTATGACCAAGAGTATCAGCGAAAAGTAACCAAATTTGAACAGCGAGTTAGCTGGCAAATTGGCTTTCTTCAGCACCTCAACACTTTTTACATTGATAATCTCACAAGCCCCGGGACCCGCATCACTTCTTGTCGTGCTCGTGTTCAGCTGAACCTCACTAGGCTCATAAGAACCAGGGTCGCCAAGGCTTTCGGCTTTAACGTTAACAAGCTGGCCAGTTATCTTGATTTGATCGCCAACTTGCAGCTTGTCCAATCGATTTTGCATAGAATCATTCTCTACCACAAGATGGACATTGGCCGCTTGGGAGTTATTAAATCCGAGATCGCCATACCAGCGCCAACTGCTTTGACGGCTGTCTTGTTGAAAAGATAGTTTCTTAGATTGGTAAAGCTTGTTCTTAACATTGCCTCCCCACAACAAGCAGAGATCCAAAGGGTACAGATTATCGGTTCTTTTCAAGCTAAACCGGCGATAATCTCTGCGGCTCACGATGAAAGCATTGAGCTCATATTCATAAAGCGGAGTTATTTCATAATGGTAGCCGTCTCTTTCAAAAAGGATCGGGGTTTTGTTTATGGCTTCTGTTTGGATTGGTTCCTGATACAGGTCGGGGTGGATTTCGTCTACCTGACGGTAATTATCTTTTGATACGTAACCAAAGATAAATAAGAGGATAAGAATAGCAAACGCTAATCTATTTATTTTTCTTGGAAGTGATCGATCCATGGTTGTTTTATCGGCCCAAGAAATGAACGTATTAGATCCGTCGTCTTGAGGTGGAGGGCCAGCTCGACTCCAGAGCAGTACATCGATACATGAACTTGCGACCTCTATAAACTGTTTCGTTGTTCGCTCTTAAATAGTTGCGACTAACGTCTGAGCTCACATGCGCCTACGTGACCCAGCTGTTAAGCCAATCGCTTCATGATTGGAAGAGGTCTCAGCCATACTCTGTCACGCGTTATTGAGCTAGTGCTCTGAGCATGGGGGGAATCATAACGGCAAGCAATACCACTGTGAAAATCGGACGCATTAAATTGACATGACTCTTATTCCCTCCGATGACGGCTGTTGCAGTGTGATTAATAGCCGAGAACGAAAAAACAGCAACATTACGGTCACGATGGTCGCATCGGCAAATCGCCCCCAATCTAATATAAAAACAAGCAAAGCCGTGACGGCGGTGGCGAAATTGGCAAGACCCGATTGAATTTCAAACGCACGATCGGGTGTATAGCCAAGTTTTTCAGCGCCCGCTTGGCCCACGATCAGGGGCATGATCAGATTTTCAAAGGCCACAGTGCCAGATATGAGCATAACGACGAATGGTCCAATGATATGGAATTGTGATACCGCGTCTTTGCCCAAAGAATAGCCGATAAACAAGATTATAAAAAAGCCGATTGGCCGAATCCATTCAAACAGCATTGACAGTTTTTTGTCATTCATCTTGCTCTCCTTTAGGATCGTTTTTCGGCGGCAAAGCTGGTGGCTTTGGGATGACGGATTGCGACCGAACTTTTCCTGAGGGCGCATTTTGTGTCGCCAGACTTTATTGCTGCACCAATTTTATGAGGTGCCTCTGCCTTCCGCACATTTCTCGTCAATACGTCATCAATACGTAAAGATCTTGTCTCTCTATCAACTCTGTATTCCCAGTAATTGTATGGAAATATTATTCAAGGCAGTTACTGAGCTCACCTGCGCTCGCAGGGACCCGCCGAGTGAGTGTCTGGTGGAGCGATTTGTTATCTGTGTTCTTCATTTACAAAGGCCACCCCGAATCCCTTAGCGGTTTCACCGAGGTTCTTGTCGAGCGACCAAATCGGAATCCCCGTTAAGAGCGCCGATGCAAGTAGACTAATATCAATGTAACCCATACCTCGATTCATGAGTCTATGGTTCTCAATAAAGCTCATGACCTCTTCGTGTTTTGCGACAATCGATGCCGGAAGAGTTTGAAGAAGTGAAAGGATTTCGAGTCTGTTTTTGAGACCGCCACACGCTAACTCGCCAATTACGAAAGGATGACAGGCAACCACGCCTTCATTCAATAAGTCAGTTAGACCGGCGTGGCCCTTCCGCAGATGATCGACCCAAACTGAAGTGTCAACAAGGACCACCTATATTGCCTCGGCTCTTCGCCGAGGAATAGTTCTCAGTCCCTTTTCTGTGCCCCCTAGTTTTGCCAGTCGAATACTGCTTTCTCTGGCAATCAAGGCCTGGAGCCCGAGCCTCACTAGTGCCGTTTTCTCTTTGACGCCTGTCAGTTCCGATGCTTTCTCGATCAGCTCGTCTTCAATGTTTATCGTAGTTCTCATGGCATTCACCTCGCATACTTATTATATGCATTAGTATGCATTATTATGCATATGCGGTCAACCATGCACTTATTTATTCAGATAACGTCTGAGCTCATCTGAGTTTACAGGAACCATCTAAGTGAACGTCTGGTGGAGCGATTTGTTAGACGATTCTTTCATATTATTACTGGCCGTAATGTGTCCACGCCCGCTCCACATAGACTATCCGATTCGCTTCATCCAAGCTATAAACCAAGCGATCTTTGTGGGTCAAGCGAATTGAGTAGCTGCCAGCTAAATCGCCTAAGAGCTTTTTTCCGGCATACGGATCGTTCGCAACAGTGTTGACTAGAATTGCCCTCAGTTTTTGCCTGAGCTTAGGGGGCAGTAAATCTACATCTTTTTTTGCTTGTTTTGTAAAACGGATTTCCCACTTTTCACTCAATTTCGCCTAGAACCTCATCGAGTGAGTAAGTTTCTCCGTTTTCAATTTCTTTTCTGGCAACCGCGATGCTCTGAGCCAATCCCGGGGTCGATAACAGCTCAAGAGTTTCGAGCAGGCTCTCATAATCTTCTTCTGACATTAAGACGGCGTCACCGTCACGCGTACTTATCCGGACTAGTTCGTGACCGCGAACCGACTTCTTCAAAAGGTCAAAGAATTCGCTTCTAGCTTTTGTGGCATTGACGCTGACCATTACTTCCTCCAAACATGTACATGTTTACGTACATAGTATACCCACTGGCAGCTTTGGTCAACATCGAGATCCTTTATTTTTGTCTAACGTCTGAGCTCACCTGCGCCGACCAGACAAGCTGGGTAGGCGTCTGGTGGAGCGATTTGTTAGGTGTGTTTTCATTATTCTTCTTGCCCGCTCGGTTTGAGGCTATTG
>JAUVQD010000010.1 GCA_030598355.1 Actinomycetes bacterium | reverse complement strand
GTGCCTATTAGTCTCCGGTAGGTTGAATTTAAACTCATTGCCAAACTCATCTCTTAGCTGAACCATCGTATAGTCGAGCGGACGCGCTTTGGCAGCCAGGTTTGTGACATTAAAGGTCACGCTTAAGATTGTCCACTTAGCCCTGGCCATGTCCGGATGCACTTCAGTGTCTAGAATTTCATAATTTGTGCGACCCACAACGCCCTTTGTAGGCTTACGCGGCGTCGCTTTTTCCAGATCTTTTTCATTGCCGCAGGGCCAGAACAAGGTAAGAAGAAGTAAGATAATGATAATGATTAGAAGGATCCTGCCCCAGATGCTCCGGGTCTCTATCGGCAACTCATCGTCCAGCTCAAAAGCTTTATGCCCTTTGGCTTTAAACTCCTGGGTCCAGATATCGATTATTTCCGGCTCGACCTGGTAATCATGAGCCAACTCGGGGATAGTGCGCTCTTGAGATATAGCTTCGAGCACAATTCTAAACTTGGTCTGCGGTGAAAAAACCGGCTGGTCTTTAATTTATCAACAACCTCCTGCTTATGACCCGCTAGCCCCCAAACGAGTTGTTGAGTATTACTTCTTTGTAGCTTTGGCCTTGACTTTAGTCTCTATAAAGCTACCTTTATATTCTTTTAGACTTTTCTTGTCAGGTTTGGGAAAGCCAGCTATTTTGATTGCCTGAATTCTGTTGTTTTCGCGATCCGCTATATAAATTCTGTCTGTGCCGTAAATTAACCCTTCAGGAAAATTAAACTTGCCATCCTCGACTCCTCTTTCCCCAAGAACGCTCACGAGTGAGCCATCTTTTTTTAGAACCACAATTGTATGGTGGAAAGCATCAGATACATAGAGATGACCGTCTGGCCCTAGTGTAATCCCCCTGGGCAAACCAAAGAAACTACCGCTTTTCCCTTTTTCGTCGGGTCTGCCTAGCATCCATTTGACTTTTCCTTTGGCGGACATGGCTACCACCCGCCGGTTCAGTTGATCGGCTATGTACATAGTGCCGTCTTTTTGATCTATCGTCAGAGCAACGGGGAAATCAAACTGCCCCTCGTCGCGGCCCCGGACGCCAATCCTCTCCAAAAACTTGCCTTTCATAGTAAAAACATAGATGCCATTGTAGCTAGTAACATATATTTTGCCTTTATAGGAAGCGACACCAAAAGGCGTAAAGCCCAATCGACCATAACGAACAGCATACGGTTCTTTTGGAAACCGCTTCAACAACTTGCCTTTTTGGTTGAAAATAGTGATAGCTTTTAGTTTCCAATCGGCCACGTAAATATCCTCGGTCTTTTTATCAACCGTAGCCCCGATGACCCCGTAGAACCTTTTCGCGCCCTTATCGGCGCCTATTCGACGAATGAACTCGCCGACTGGATCATAGATATAGAGACGGTTATTTCCGGTATCACTAACATAAATATTGTTTTCAGCGTCGGTGGTAACTGCCAAGGGCCGGTCAAAGCCGTAAAGTGAAAATAGTGGTTGGATGCCTCGAACTGTCGGCGTCCGCGTCATGAAAGATAGAACATACGCGAGGAGAAGGCCTATTAAAAGCAAAAGCAGGAGCAAGATAATTATAATGAGCTTGATTATCCGCCGCCGTCGTTGCTTTTCGTCTCGTTTGGTGTCGCTCCTGGTTCCGAGATCTTGCGTTAAAGCGTCTTGCTGCATACCTCTATTGACTGCCTTCCTCGTTTAGTCTTTTTATCGCCTTTTCTAATTTGGCTTCGTCAGGATTATAAAGAGCTGCTTTTTCATAGTTTTCCAAAGCCAGCTCGCGGTCTCCCTTTTTCTCGTAGAGTTTGCCTAATGCGTAAGCGGTATTCCACATGGTGCTGTTATCTTCATCTGCTTGTTTGAGCGCGTCGATCGCTTTGTCAACTTTGCCCATGTCACCATAGACCTCACCGAGCGTGAAGTAGGCCAGATATTTGTTTCCCGGATTTCCGAATTCGCCGGCTTTTGTTAGAAACTTCGCGGCTTCTTCGTTGTTGCCTTTCTTTTTGTGAAAAAGCCCTAAGTTGTAGAGAGCCGGAGCGAACTTCTTGTTTATCTTTAAGGCCGAGTTAAGATAACCCACGCCTTTGCCGTCTTCGCCCATCTTGAGATAGATATAACCTAGGTTTGTGTGTACATCAGGCGACTTCGGATATCTCTCCAACGAGTTTTTCCAGATAGCTAATTGATATTCGTAATAGGTTCGAGGTGGTCGATTGCGCTCCTGGAAAAACTTCAAGAGAAAGTAGCCAGCAAGCGCTACTATGAGAACGAGCATGAGTACAAGTACAACCCTGAGAAGGGTTTCAACCTGCACCATATTTCTGGGTCGTTTATAACTTGTGGAATCTTCCAAAGAAGGCATGTGAGGCATTATAGCCCAGAATGTGGGTGATAACAAGATGCATTATTTGATCTCAAAACCGAGTTTGAGTATCCGTATCAACACTGTTAGCTCCGTGAAAATGACATGTAAAACAGCCGTCAGGCGGTGACCCGGAATGGATGTAACTTGGTTCATGGCAAGCGCTGCAAAAGCTGGTTATCCCGACCGAGTCGCTGGCGTCTTCAATATCTACGTCGACCTCATTTATCGTGTCTCGCATCCAGAAAAGACTTTTTGAGCCATGAGGGTCATGACAGGTTTTACAGAGCAATTCGTCCATTCTATAGTTGTACGGTGGCCGAAGGCCTGGTTCAGAAGTCGTTTCCGTGCTTTCCCCAAGGCCATGGATATCACCGGTAGGGCTAGTAACCTGGTAGTACTGAGTCGGATCGAGAGCGCTCACAGGGTGGCAAGAATAACAAAGCTCGTTGTCATTCGCCGTGATAGTCGTAACGTTTATCCTCTCTAGCAATAATTTTGGCATATTTGGCGCCACATGCCATTCATGACAAGTCAAACAAGATATGCCCGATTCCGCTTTAGGTGTTACCGTTACAGTGAGATCGTGCCCCGTCCCTTCGTAGTATGTTGTTTTGTCCCCCAGCTTCCCTGTCTGACCATGGCAAGAACCACAAAATTGAAATTGCGGAACCAACTTTCGCTGCGCCGGCACCTTTAATAAATCATTTTGTGGCAGATCCAGCCAACTGATATTGTCGTCGCTGACAATGTATCCGAGAAACAAACGGAAAATACCGCGCAACAGCCTGATGACCTCGTTGGAGCTATGGTCACCATCCCAGTTCTCAATTTGCTTGTGCGGCGAATGACAGCTGCTGCAAGTGATCTCTCTCTCGGGAACGGGGTGACGGGAGACGGGCGGCGTTGTGCCGGAGGTGTCTCCAAACTCGGTCATAGTATCGATCGTGCCGCCTGTTCCATTGTGGCACGTGTAGCAGACAGCTTTGTCGTCACCGCTATTGATTAATGATACTTTCTGGGCCGTAACCAGGAAGGCGTCTATGTTGACCGCCGTGTCACTGGAATCCGGGTTTTTTGTCCCCGAAACCTTTATCGTGATTGTTCTGGTATTCTCTGTCCCTCCGAATGCGCGAATCCGTGTTTGATATACCGGCTCCGACGTATATAGATCGACGCTCCCGAGATATTGGCCATCGCTGTAGACCGTAGCCTTACCTTTGTCAGGCCCGCTCGCTCCAATCCATTCTATCCCTTGAGCGCCGGCATACTTAAAAGACACCAAAGCGCCCGTTTGAGAACTTTCAATTGCTGATCCATCACTAAAAACTGGACTGTTAGTTGTCGACCACGCACCTGTCGTCTCAACAATAATATTGCTTTCTTCAAAAGATAGGTTTGACTCGTCATTGAAAGATGATGCCTTGCCTTCATGCAAAACGTGACAAATCTCGCATATAGCAGTAGCTGAAATATATGTTCCGTGGGGAACCGTCGAAGTTGTGGCCGCCGCCTCATTAGGCTTAACGACCGAAGATAAAATGATTATTAGAAACAAGTATATGCCGTACTTTAAATACCTGTGTTTCATGCGTTGACCTTTTTAACTATTCTCGCCACCCGGTTAATGCTTTGTTCATTTACTTGTTAGAAACCCAGGACTGATCACCCGACTTTTCTTGTCTCTTAAGACAATAACCACATGTCTCAACGTCCCCTTTGGCTCCAAACTGCTGTTTACACACTTTACATTCTCGTAATTCAAGAGCAACAAGTTCTTCGGGTTCATCACTTAGGACCTTTAACAAGTCTACGTCATCGCTGAACGAGATAGCCTCGGTTGGACAAATTGCCTGACATAAACCGCATTTTGTGCAATTAGCTAAGCTTAGATTAATCGACGCGACTCCATCGTCCCCCGTTTTCACCGACAGCGCGCCCGTCGGACAAAAAAGCTGACATTGTCGGCAATAAAAACACTTATCGTTGATATCTATGTTAACAAAAGGCGTGCCACTTATATTTGACTGTGTTGAAGAGGAAGTTTGATCTATCTTTCGCAAGACCGTGAGGAGCAGCTTCCGGTTTTCCGGTAAAATATACTTGAAACCAATCTCCTCAACCTCCTGAGAAAAAGACGCTAGCTTGTCCGCGAAGAACTCTGATCCAACCGCCATCACGTTTTTCTTGGCATATTCCAGAAAATCACGCCGCTCTATGTGATCCAGTTCGGCCTGAGGCGACACATCAAAAGCCATTGGGGGATCTTCAGTATAGATAATCTTTGTGGTCATACCATAGGCTTCAAGTAGACTCTCTGTTGTTTTAACAATATTTGCTATCTCTGATTTGCCGCAACTGATTTGGCATTCCCCGCAATCGTCACTAAGCAGAAAAATAGTTTGAGCGTCGAAGAGAGCCGCCGCCATCAATAGTGCTTCATTTAGTCTCCCTAAGCAGTTAACCTTCACCCCAAAGGGCGCCTTGTCTTGATCGATACATCCAAAACAAATGGATTTGTCGGTGCCGGACTGGCTATCGAGGACTGCTTTAATCTCACCCATTATCCGCATATCGGACGGCTTTAATTGAAAAACTCCGGTCGGGCAGATTGTGGCACAGAGCCCGCAAGCGATACATTTTTCAAAATCGACTTCGACATCGGTTGTTAGATCGATTGCCTCTACTGGACAAACGCGCTGACATTCACGGCAGGAAAATAAGTGGGATCGTCTTTTGGTGCATCTTTCCGGTATTAGGGCAATAGGCAGGCTCTCTAGGCGAGAGAGGACTTTTTCAAATTTATCTAGACCCAGTAATTTAGTGATATCAAACATAGCATTTTACTTTTCTTTCTCTTTTAGCTCCGTGGTAAAGAAAGTAAAAATCTTCCAGCGCTTGCTGTCTTTTCTAGATTCCAGAATAAACGTTTCTTCTTTATCGCTGGGCGTGGATACTTTTTCTTGGCTGTCTTTGTCCACATAGTAACTGCCATCCTTAAAGGTCAATCTCACGCCCGCGACCCCTTTAGTGTAATTCTTGATTTTAAACTTCATGGAATCATATTTCCTGATTTTTATCTTACCTTCATCCAAGTCTTTTTTAAGTTGATCAGAGAAAACTTTTAACGCTTGACCATCTAATGCTTTCTTCAACGAAGCGGTGTCGGTGGTTACCTCAGTAATGATATTAATGTTTTCCCTGGTCTGCTTGAGCAGTAGTTTCTCTTCTTTGGCATCGATGGAATGGGCGCTAATTTCTTTTGACTTTTTCGGTTCCTCTTTTTGAGCGGTTTCATTGCTTTTACAACTAGTCATCGACAAAGAAGCAACTGCGAGGAGGAGGATGCATGTGATAAATATTCTAAACTGCTTAAATTTTAACTGTGACATTTGCTTCTTCACCACTATTTAGAGAGTATTCGAAGAACTATACAATGTTTTATCCAACCTGGTCAATACTCCAAATACCTTTCCAAGGGGATGGTTGGAAGAGCCCTAAAAGAGCTCCGCCTCTGCAATTGATTGGCATGACAGGTCCCGGCGCACCAATTGGCGGCGTGGCAAGTCCAACAGACATTCATAACGTATTCTTGACGCAGCAGACGTGGTCCGTGCACCTGTAACCAATCTGATATTCGGTTATGAAAGACCAGGTGACAGGTATTGCAAAAGTCGGGAACCTCGTGACAGCTCTGACAAGGGGCCTCACCTTTGCCGGCAAGCCATTCCGGATGCGGTTTTCCGAATCCCGGGGGCAATATTGATTGAGCTGAGACCACGCTTCCCTGCAAAAACTCTTGCGTTTTTTCTTCAGGAATAACACTTAGGATGGAACCGGATGTATGGCACGTGTCGCATTCAATCGACGCGCCCTCTTTTGTGTGACAATCAAGGCAAACATTCTTAACAACGCTCGGCGGGTTCGGATGTTTAGTATCAACGTGACACTTTGCGCACTTGATTTCCTGAGCCGCGTGGATCCGGTGATCGACAAAAATATTAGCGAACCCTCTTTGTTCAAATATGTGCTCATGGCATTCAAGACAATCGTTGGCTTCAAAATCCTTTGGCGGAGGCTCGACGGGTTCTTGCGGGCCTACGCCCACCGACGCGAACAAACTTATGATCTTGTCCGCAACCGGCTTAATACGTAAGTCTATATTATTACCTGCCCGCGTAGTCGCCGATCTCAAGAAAGCGACAGTCGGCGATTTTCCGCTGCTGGTAGCAGCCCGGACATCTCGCGTAATCGAGCTGGTGGCAGCCGGGTACATGAAGGCCAGGACCAGAGCAAATATTCCCAAAACAACGACAGCGATAAGCAAAGCTAGAAATACTTCCAAGAAGCCGAATCTTCGATTCTTTTTCATCTTCCCCTTGCCTTTGCCGGTTTGGAATAATCGAAATTAGTGTACTGCTTGTGAACGCCATGAATTGAATGGCATTGCTCACATTGACTTGGCTTATGGCAAGCAAAACACACGTCTACCTCTTTTTCACGCAAGAACGCTCTGTGTTCGCCTAACCAGTTTTCAGGATGAGGCATATCTATCGGCCCATGACACTTATCACAAAACGCTTCTTTGCGATGACAGGTCTGGCAGGCTGTTTCTCCAACCTGGTCCGCCGTTTTTCCGTGTTTTGGCGCCCATGGTTCCTGGTGCGGATAAACAACGGCTTCGTGGCATTCTGCACAAGACGGTGCTTTATTAGTTGAAGGCTCGGGTTCATGGCACTTCATGCAAGGCAGCGGGTCAAATTGTTCCGCCTGAGCCACAGCGGCCTGTCCGTGCTCGCCTCGCCAATCAGACGCGTGCGGTATTTCCGCCTGATGGCAACTATCACAAAACGACTGAACATGACACATACGACAGAGACCGCGATCTTCATGGGCATCATCAGCGTGGCCTCCCGAAACGAACTGCTCAGTATGCCAATCTGGTTTAAGCTGCATCTCCCGCGGATGACAGAGAAAGCAATATTCTGAGTTCTCGGTTCCTTCTGCCTTTACGAGCTGACCTTGACTTCCATGGTCCAATCGATGACAACGAGCGCAGGCCGACATTTGTGGTTTGTGTGTCTCCCCGTTTTCATGTGGCCACTTGTCGTGACACTTATCGCAAGTAATATTCTGTTTAAAGTGCACGGGATGGTTAAAGTTTACGAGCTTCTCATTTTCCCATTTCTGTAAATCCAGATGACACGGTCGACAACTCCCCATAGCGACGGGCCCGCCGATCGTGATCTTTTCCCCTTTTTCCGAAGGAGTGGGCCACAAAGCATACCAGCGATAGTTAAGGTTCTTTTGAGGAACTACGCCCTTTTGAGAGTGACAACCCTCACAACTTTCCTTGTCATGGCAGACCAGACATTTTTGGATATCTTTCTTTACCCCAATCGTGGGGCCGGCGCCGGCAAAATCGAGCGGATCATGATCGTCCGGTGTCAGTTTAAAGTCAGCTGGATGACAAAGTTCGCATTTTCCGGGGGCCATTTTGCCCAGGCTTCCATGTTCAAGCCGATGGCAATTGATACAAAGATCCATGGTCGGCTTAAGGGTCTTATCTGACCGGTGCGGAAAAGCCACATGACAAACGTCGCACTTAATTCCCCGCTTAAAATGGACCGGATGGCTGAAATTGATAAGGTTGGGATTATCAAAAGCGTTCAGGTCTTTGTGACACGGCGCGCACATAGATATTTGAACCGGGCCACCGGTGTCAATTACTTTATCCTTTGATCCAATCTCTGACTGACTACTGGGCAAGCCAAAAGACGCCCCTAACAAGAGGAGCAGCCCGAAAATTGGTAATAACTTTACACCTAAGCGAACAGTTTTCAACATCGTTCATCATCTAATCAACAGGATGTTTTTTCGACAAATCGTCCTTGAGCTCGACCGGTTATTTTTCCTGTACCGGCCGGAGCGAACTCGGGAAGAAGAATCCAAATACACGAGAAATAAGACCTTCATCCTTGGACTCGGTAATAATTTCGGTCCGACCGATCGCCGCCTGTTGTTCTTTCTTATCAGAAACCTCTGGCTTCGAAATGAAGAGGCTTACCATTCTGTAGATTAAGTTGCCTTCTAAGGCCTTGCGCCTATTGTGGATCAACGGCGCGTATGAGGTTAAGTTCTTTGTCGGACGATCATGGCATTTTCCGCAAGTTCGCGGCAAATTTGCTTCTGTTACCAGCGAAGCATCATTCTTCTTCTTTTCAATGCTATGATTTCCGTGACAATCCCAACAAACGGGCGCGTCTTTGGCCTTATTTTTGTACGCTTGTCCGTGATAGTAATCGCTGTAAGAGTCATAACGATCAGTATGGCACTCTCCGCAGACCTTCTCGCCGGCACCTCTGAATTCGGATTTATACGGTTCAAATCGCGGGCTTTGAATATCATGAAAACCATGACAACTCGAACAGAGAGCGGGCTCAGTTTTTTTGCCGTCTATTTCCCCTAGTTTATTTTTAAGCGCGAGCTCGCCATGGACACTGTTCTTGTATAAATATCCCTGAAAGGGATGGCATTTCATACAGCTAAGCCCGGCAACTTTTCGAAAATCTTCGGGACTCTCTGCCGGGTGCTCCTCATACGTAAAATTTGTGTGGCAATCAATACACGCTATGCTCTTGTGCATTGAGTTTCCGATAATCTCAGGGTCAATAAAAAGAGAAGCTTCACGCCCGTCTCTTATTTTGCTCAAGGCTTTGCTTGAATGGCAAGCCAGACATCCCCAACGATTTTGTTGCGGCAAAATAAACGAGGGTGGTACAGGTTTCTTGGCCGGGTTGTCCCACGGCAATGTAATAATATCGTCATTCTTACTCTTAGCGCTGGCCGATACAGGCAAGAGAAGGGGCAAAAACAATGAAAAAGCCAATACGAAAATGATAAATACGAGAACGTTATTTTGCTGTGTCAGACCAGGCTGATAATCTAATTTACTGTAGTTCATCTTCTAGTTCTTTACTCCCACTAATCCCGCCTTAATGACTTGGCGTTGCGGAACCCGTTGATTCATCAATTTCAAGTTTAGGCTCCTGATGTACTTCATCTCCGTGTTCGTGTTCATACTTGGTGAGGTCAGGTTCCTTCCAAAACCAAAAAACCTTGAGGACAGGAAAGTCTTCCATCGATCCCAAATATGAATGGATGGTTACCAGCGCTACCATAAAGCGCATATTTATCTGGTGAAAAAGACGCATCCAGGCCGCCATATCCGCCGGCCCGCCAAAAATACCGGCAAACAAGCCCCCGAAGGCTGGCTGCCAAATAATGAATCCTGTAATTGCCTGGATGATCAACATCGCCCAAATGGCCGGATATGCCGGCCTTTGCAGTGGATTGAACTTTTTTAAGTGATCGTACGGAGGCCCGGTAAAAGTATAATACCGGGCGACAGATATACCCCAGGAAATATCAGTTTTGTCAAAGGTAAGATAGTCCCGCCAGTTCTTGGCGAAATAAAGGTAGCCAAAACGCAAGATTAAATTGATTGTAATCAGATACATGAAGAAGTAGTGAGCATTACGCATAATCTCGCGCCCGCCGGAGAACCATGGGTATCTAATATAAAGACCGGATATGAGTAGGATCATCCACGATACTAGATTGACCCAGTGCCAGACTCGCACGGGCTGCGGAAAGTCAGGGCCGATCGGTTGTTTGTAATGGAACTGTTTCGGATCATGCATGCGATGCGCCAACGAGTCCCAATAGTCGTCAACAAAATGTTTTTTGACTCTGCCTGTCAAAACGCTGGCTATAAAATGGGGGATGATAAAGCCAATAACCACACCGGCCGCTAGCAAAAAACCGATTGTGTCTACCCAGACATTAAGAGTCTCTAGCACAGATAACCCCCGGAAATCTTCAAAGTCATTTTGCTTTCCGTTAACAAATCAAACAGGCCCTTCCTGTCTTCTAATCTCAAGAAACTAAAACCCCGAAATATGATCGGAGAAAGTAACCTCTCCCAAATATGTAATAATACAAAAACCTGGCCTACTGGTCAAGTACATGACCTTCCTGAGCTGCTGTAGTAGCCACCGTCTCTATTCTCGCCTCTTGATCGGTTGACTGAGGTCCATATGACCCGCGATCGTATCAATCGGGTTGCCCTCAACAAGAAACCTGACACTGCCTATTGTACTAGATTCAGTTAAAGAATTGACGACTGAATAGACTGTCATCTGCTCGCCCGAGCTGCCCCCGGAGTGGTTATCAATAAACTCGGCAGAGAAATCAACTTTTGCGACTTTGTCGGTGATTTCTATGGTAATAAGGCGTGTTCCCGACGGGATGGTCGCGTGTGATCCAGCTTCATTCGGCCCAGCTATTAATTCGTTAACAACGGCTTGCGGCTGACCCCCAGCGAGGGAGACCTGCCTTTTTTCCGACATTAAACTTTCGCTCTGAGCATCTGAGAAGTAAAGGATCACCTCAATTGAATTAGCGTCGGCGGGTGTCTCTGTCTCAACAGTTTCAGAATCATTAACACTATCTTTGTTAACAGGAGAATCGGGCGTAGGTTTCTCTGATTTGGCCGAAGGAGTCATCTGGTCGTTTTTGGGCCTGCCAGCGGTCTGTTCGTCGCACCCGACCGAGAGCGAGATAATAAACAAGGCTACAGCGATGTATATGATCGTAATATTGCTCCGCTGCTTTCCTACCACATTTTCCCCTACAAATACTGGCGCGTTTAAATGGTGTAATTACTTCTTTTACCTGACGAATTGTGGGCTGTCCCTGCGCTTTTGTCAAGATAGCTGCTAAGCCCAGCGCTTCAATCGCTTGCTAGGGGATTAGCTGAGCTATTCGCTGACCATAAACATCAGCTCGGCCTCGGCAACTACTTGATCTTCTACCTTGGCTTGAGCAAAGCTTTTGCCGAATCGGCCGCGCAGATTTGTGAGCTCGACATCGAGATTCAATTCATCTCCCGGTTTCACAATGCGCTTGAATCTAACCTTTTCCATTCCGGCAAACAAGACTATCTTGCCCTTGTTTTCAGGGACGCTAAGAATGGCAACCGCGCCGACTTGAGCAAGGGCTTCAATAATCAAAACCCCCGGCATGATCGGATTGTCTGGAAAGTGGCCTTGGAAATACCACTCGTCGGCTACAATTTTCTTAATTCCGATTGCGTGTTTGCCGACATCAATTTCGACTATTTTATCGATATAGAGAAAGGGGTCTCGATGCGGAATGATTTGTTCAATCTCTTCTTTATTCATTGAGTGGTTTATATTCCAACTCCGACATCAGGAACCTGGTAACTATCTCCCTCAGCAACACTCAACTCAACCAAAGACTCGTCTTTTGTTATTTCAATATCAGCGCCTAGAGACGCCAACCGCTTTGGAAAATTATCATAGCCGCGGTCTATATGGTGGATGTCTAGAATCTCAACCACACCCTCTGCAGCCAGGCCGGCTAGAACCAAGGCAGCCCCAGCTCGAAGATCCGGAGCCCTGACGGCGCCCGATTTCAGCAAACTGCCTCCTGTTATCACCGCGTGATGTCGCTCGATATCGACTTCGCCGCCCAATTTTCTTAGCTCAGTAATAAAACTAAAACGATTTTCAAAAACATTCTCAGTGATAATGCTTTTGCCGTTAGCCAAAGATAAAAGCGCCATAAATGGTGCCTGCATATCGGTGGGGAAACCAGGATACGGCAGCGTGGATATATTGGCCGCTTTAAGAACCGCCGGCCCCTTAACATTGACTTTATCAATACCGACAGTCACATCGCAGCCAACCGATTTCAGTTTTTTAATAATCATTTTAAGATGACTTGGATCGACTGATTTTACAGTGACATCTCCACCAGTAATCGCCCCGGCAACCATGAATGTGCTGGCCTCGATCCGATCAGGTATGATTTTATACGATGCGCCTTTTAATTTATCGACCCCTTCGATTATCAGAGTCGACGTGCCGGCCCCGCTGATTTTGGCACCCATCTTATTAAGGCAGTCGGCCAAATCAACAATTTCCGGCTCTCGGGCCGCGTTATCCAAAACCGTTGTGCCCCTTGCCAAACAAGCAGCCATCATTATATTTTCCGTCGCGCCAACGCTCGGGAAATCAAGAGGTATATTGGCACCAACGAGTACATCGGCCTCAGCTTCGAGTGACGCTTGACCGACATTGATTTTAGCGCCGAGCATCTCGAGACCGCGAATGTGAAGATCTATCTTTCGAAGACCTATATTACAGCCCCCGGGCATAGCTACCCTCGCCCGGCCGAGTCTGGCCAAGAGCGGTCCGAGAACCACAATAGACGCCCGCATCTGGCTGACCAATTGATATGGCGCCTCTATGCCGATTGGGCCTTTTGCCTGAATAACTATTTGCTTATCGTTTCTGGAAACTGTTAACCCTAGTCCCTCTAAGACATCAACCATAACGTTAACGTCGCGAATTTTCGGGACATTATCGATAACAACCGGCTCCGAGGTAAGAATTGAGGCCGCCATTATCTTTAGTGCGGAGTTTTTTGCTCCTTGTATTTCTACTTCCCCAAACAGAGGCTTGTTGCCGCGCACCACTATCTTATGCAAATAGCACCCCATATCGGAAACAATGTAAAATATGAATAATATGCATCTTTAATATTTTATCGTACTTGGCCTGTTCAATGTTCAATACAGTTTAATTAATTCCCATTTTCACACTAATATTACCGGTAAAAGCATACCAAAAAAACCTTGATGTCGCTAGCGTTTGCCAGCCTGGTCGCCCTTCCCATTCTTTACTAACTGTTGTCGGCATGCTTGCGCTGCTTGTTCTGCGACCTTCTCCAGCCCTTCACGCGAACCTTCATATGAAGAAGGTGGGGCAGACATCTCAGCACACTTTTCAAAACTGGTCAAAGCTCTTTTGTAATCACCTTTTTTATAGTAAGTTTCTCCGGCAAGAAAATGGATATCTCGAAAATCAAAGAACGATTCGCACGCCCATTCCAGGTCTTTCAGAGCTTCATCAAAACGATTTAGCTCGTTGTAACACACACACCTCTGCATAACCAGTAGCGCCAGGAAACCGACGTTCCCGGCGGGGCGTAATGCTTCCGCTTTGTCATAGCAATCTATTGCTTCTTCAAACTTATCGCATTTCACATGCTCATGACCCAAATAGTAATATAGATAACCATTGTCGGGTGCTGCTTTTATCGCCTTTTTAAGAAGCGCGCTGTTTCGTTTTACTTTTGAGGCGAGCACCCTTGAATCAATATAACCCCAATGAACAATCCGCAAATCCGCCCACACTGGTCTTCCGCTATATCCTGACAACTGAACAAGGTCTTCGTGAATCATTCCGCGATACCGATGAGCTTTGCGGCGAAACAATCGTGTATTCTTAGATAATGAGGATCCAGCAAACGTGTTTGATTCTACCAAGTTTATGATTTGGCACATGTAAGCAATGACATCTTTTTTTTCAATAAGCGCGCGAAGTAACTCGCCGTCCTCATGGAATAATTGCTCATCGGCATCAAGCTCTAATATCCATTCACCAGTGGCTTGATCTAAGCAGAAGTTTTTCGCCTCACTGAAATCGTCTTGCCAGGGATGCGAAAACACCTTTGCCTTGTTGTATCGGGCGATCCTCT
>JAUVQD010000225.1 GCA_030598355.1 Actinomycetes bacterium | reverse complement strand
CGGCGCCCATTGTTATTGCAGACTTTGGCATGCCAAACACAATTGAGCTGGCTTCGTCTTGGGCAATTGTCGTGCCTCCCGCTTGCTTTATTTCTCTTAAACCTAACGCGCCATCCTCACCCATGCCGGTCAAAAGAATTGCCAAAGCTTTTGCCCCATAACACTTAGCGACAGCGTCAAACATGTAATTTATCGATGGTCTATGGTGGTTAAATGATATTTTTTTTGAGGTCAAAACAATTTTGTTATCTTTGCTTATTCCAGTGTGATAATTATCGGGCGCCACATAGACTTTACCGTTTTTGAGCTCACGCCCCGTCTGGCCGATTTGAACCGGCATTTCATTTTCACTATCAAGCCAAGTCGCAAATGCTTTTCCAAAACCAGGCGTCATATGCTGTACTATCAAAATGGGAACCGCCAGGTCCTTTGGTAAACCATTGAGTATTTGACAAATTGCGGCCGGACCGCCTGTTGAAGCGCCAATAGCTATTATTCTTGCAGATGCTTTTTTTTCATCTTTAGTCGGAGACTTCTTTCTGTCAGACCATCTCGTCACTACCTTAACTTCAGCCATCATCTTTATGGTCTTGATTAACCTCTGGCTCACATCACGAAAATCCTTATGATTTACACCGCACGGTTTATCGACAACCACGAGAGCCCCGGCTTTCATAGCTTGAAACGCGGGTCGAGACTCTTCCGTGTTAACGCTGGCAGTTACAACAACTATTCGTGTCGGCCACTGAGACATAATCAGCTGCGTCGCCTCTACGCCATCCATCTTGGGCATGACGATGTCCATGGTTATGATGTCCGGTCGCAATCTTTCAGCCATTTCGACCGCTTCTATACCATTCTTTGCGACACCGACTACTCTTATCCCCGAATCAGACTGGAGAATACTTATTATCAGTTTTCTAACAACCGGCGAGTCTTCGGCAATCAGTACTTTTATCATTATTAAAAATTCTCCTAAATCAGTTGCTCAATTGTGGCCAAAAAATTATTTTGGTCGAACCCGTGCTTGGTCATGAAGACATCAGCCCCGGCATCAAGGCCCCTCTCGCGGTCGGCAGGTGAATCTAGGGCTGTGACTAACACTACCGGCGTGTCACGATGGTTGTCGTGATTCTTGATTTTCTGAGTTAGATCAAAACCATTCATATTTGGCATATCAATATCGGAAACTATCAGATCGCAATCGTTTGACTGTAGTGCCCGTAAGGCTTCCACCCCATCGTTGGCAAGTAAGACATCGTACCCGGCCGACTCCAAGATGTTTTTCTCAAGAATCCGCGCGGTCATGGAATCATCAACTACAAGAACTGACTTTGTGCGCCCCAGACGGTTGTCGCCTTGTGGCTCAGGTTCTACTGCTTCGATACCGTCATTTTTCTTAGCGGACTTAACTAGATCGGCGACGTTTAAAATAATCACAACTTTACCCGTGCCAAGGACCGTCGCGCCCGAGACATTGCGGACGCGAGCCATCATCTTGCCAAGGCTCTTTATGACTATTTCATTCTCGCCCTCCAGAAAGTCTACTGCGATAGCAACGCGTTTTTCTGCGACTCCCACGATGATGACGTTAAGAGTATCGTCGCTTTCACTTGTTTTGTGACGCGGTAATTCAAGCAGGGGGCCGAGACGAGCCAGGGAAAGTGATCGCCCGCTAACTGTAATCGTTTCTTTTGTCCCGACTGAAAAAATGTCTTTCTTGTTGATCCGAACAATGCGCTCAACTGCGGATGTTGGAATTGCATAGGTCTCCCCGCGACAACTAATTAAAAGTACCCTTGATGTTGAGAGCGTCAACGGCAATTCAACTAAGAACCTTGTGCCACAGGGCTCTCCCTTATAAACGCTTACCAAGCCATTGAGTTCCTCTATGTTCGTCTTGACAACGTCAAGTCCCACGCCTCGTCCCGATAGACTGCTGACTGTTGTCGACGTCGAGAATCCGGATCTAAAAATCATCTGCTGGAGGTCATCTTCGTTCATAGCTTTTATTTCTTGGCTACTCAATATCCCCCGGGCCAAGACGGTGTTTTTGATACGTTCAATATCAACGCCCCGACCATCGTCTTTCACTTCGATAACAATGCCATTACCTCGCTGGCAAGCTTCGAGCCAAATGGTCCCGCAAGGCGGTTTGCCTTTTACGATTCTCGCGTCCGGCTTTTCGATTCCATGGTCTATCGAGTTTCTTAACATATGCATGAGAGGGTCCTTGATGCCCTCAACGACCTTTTTGTCGAGCTCGGTGTTAGACCCGGTAATGACCAAATCCACCTGCTTGCCTTGCTCACGAGCTAAATCACGCACCATTCGACGATAACCATCGAAAATAATTGAGACCGGGAGCATGCGAACCCCTCTAATATCTGACTGCAAGTCTTCAGTTACGAGTGACATGCGCATCGTGTCTCTTGAATAGTTTTGAAACAATTTGTTTGTGAGATGCCACATAAACTTTAAGTTCTCCTGGTTCTCTCCGAGAAAAGATATGATCTCATCAAGCTCGCTGTCTGAGTGTCTGCGAATACGATCAAAGGCAATGCGGGTTTTTGCCCAACTCTTTTGCCAGCCACCCAAAAAGCCTTTAATCTCTTTCAACTCAGACAAACGCTGTTCATTCCTGATTTTTGAGACGAGCAATTCTTCAACATGCGTCATTAGGCCATCCAGTTTGCGAGTAGAGACTCTAATTGTCTCCTCGGCCTTCTTAGCTGAACTACCCGAAGCCTTTGTGCTCTTGGGCTTCTTTTTTGACGCATTTGCCGGTATTTTCTTCTGGCTAGCCGACGGATCTCCCTTGGCTGCTTTGTCGAGCCGCTCCCGCAACTCCGTGGGATCATTGTTGGCCTCTTCCGCACTTCCCAATGTTTCCAAGAGCGCGGATATCTGATCCAGCGCCTCATAGAGAGTGTCGAAAAGAGCGGGAGTCGTGATTATTTCGCCTCGCTTTGCAGTAGCGAATACATTCTCAAGCCCGTGCGCGATCACTTCCATAAAGGTCGCG
>JAUVQD010000138.1 GCA_030598355.1 Actinomycetes bacterium | reverse complement strand
TTGCCTCCGACAATTAACGGGAGCGTTTTTTGATCGCTAAGTTTGCGCGTCAACAAACCCACAAAGTTCAGCCTTTTGGTAAGAGTATCGGCTTCATTCTTTATTTGCTGAAATTAATCTTTGTCTACAGTTTTTCGCGCTCTCTGCTGAGCGTGGGCACTCTTTGCTTGATACTGCTTACCCTTGGCCCAATTCTCTATCTCTTTCGGATCAAAACGAAAAACGCCGCCAATTTTCATGGCCGGCAGCGTCCCGGCGCGCACCATGTTGTAAATTGTGCGCTCGCTCAAAGCCAGGTGATCAGCAACATCCTTAACCGTCCATTTTTTCATACATAGGAATATATAGGAAAAGACAGGAATATTCAAACATTATTATTCAAGCTAGACGGGAATCAGCGTTTTACTTCCTCGCTCCGATGGCATCGATATGAGATAGGGCTTTGTTGCCGACATTTACAAGAGCGATCTTTCTAGTCTTCTTCGAGAGCTTACCGTGCTTTAGATGCACCTCTGATGAGCGATTAAACAGATATATAGCTTATCAAAAACACAGGCCGCTAACAAATAAGTTTGCGGTTGTTTTTTAATAAATAGCCGATTAACTCCGCCGCCATATCTACCCATCGTTCTGCTTATCTGTTATCTTATTGCCACTATGAAAGTTGCGATTTTAACAGTCAGCGACAAAGGTTCCGCGGGTGAGCGAGAAGACGTAAGTGGCGACACGCTCGTGGAAGAAATCACCAAGCTCGACGGGTTAGTGGTGGCGCGTGAGATCGTGCCCGATGAACGCGATCAAATCTCGGCCAAACTCAAACGCTTTACCGATGAAGTCTGTGTTGACTTAGTTCTAACAACCGGCGGTACTGGTTTTTCCCCGCGTGACTGGACACCGGAGGCTACTCTTGATGTCATTGGTCGTGAGGCCCCCGGCCTGGCCGAAGCTATGCGCCAAGCGAGCTTAAGGATTACACCCCATGCCATGCTCTCTCGCGCGGTCGCGGGCTTGCGCGGATGTACGCTGATCGTCAATCTGCCGGGAAGCCCCAAAGCCTGTCGCGAATGTTTGCAGACAATCGCGCCGGCCCTGCCACACGCAATCGAGATACTGACTGGCGCGGGTGGCGAGTGCGCGACCGTGGATTAACCTCACTCCTGATCAATTAAGATTTTGCCGAGAGCACAGACACCCCAAATATAGAGAATCTGCACTTAATATGGTATATTATTCCATACTTTTCAGGTCTTCTTAAGACAAGGTTTTTAGAGAAGGCTATTGAGAGTTAATATTTTGAAATCTGGTGGTTTCGTCTCATGAGTGAGAGATTAGTAATTATCTTTTTCTGGTTGGCGTTTATGACATACGCCGCCGCTTTTATTTTTTATCTCTATTTGTTCTTCAATAAGCGTCAAATCATGGGTGTTTTGGCGGTCTCCCTGACCGCGCTTGGATTTCTTTTTCACACCATCTCTTTCGGCGCCCGCTGGGTGTCTGTCGGATATATTCCGCTGGAAGGGGCCTTTGAGTCATATTCAATGTTTGCCTGGGCTGTTGTCCTGATTTACCTGACTCTAATGTGGAAGAGTGAGCTGAAGGTTCTCGGCGCCTGGCTAATGCCTTTCGTCGGCGTTCTACTGGGTATTTCCTGGGTGAAATATGAATCACCGGAGCGGTTGAGTGAGGTTGTTAAGAACACGTGGATCATTCTGCATGTTTCTGTGGTGTTCTTAGCTTACGCGGGGTTTACTATAGCCGCGGTTTTGGCACTTCTCTACTTAATTCAACAGCGACAGTTGAAAAAAAGACACGTCAATTTGTTTTTCCGGCGCCTGCCGGCCCTTGAGGTCTTAGATGATTGGTCCAACCGGGCCATTTCTATGGCGCTGCCGTTTATGACAATGACTATTATTACCGGCATGATTCGGGCGATAAAAGACTTTCCCAGCTGGTATTATGATCCTTTTGTGATCTCGACAGCGCTAACCTGGTTCTTATTCGGTCTCTATATTGCGCTCCGTTATTTGCGGGATTGGCGAGGACGTCGAATAGCGTATATGGCAATCGCCGGGTTCGCGTCAATTTTTCTGATTCAGGTAATGAAGGTTTTCTCGGGTTTCCATCAGTTCGGGTAGATGCAGAAATCAAGATCTAAGGAGTGGGGAGTCGACAAGTGACTTTTCCGATATTTTTGAAGATGAAAGACAGAAAGTGTGTGGTCGTCGGGGCCGGCGATGTGGCTGAGAGCAAAGCGCGGGCCTTGTTGAAAAACGGCGCGACCGTCAATGTAATTGGGCCCGAAGCCACGTCGGGAATAGAATCTATGGCCGACTCCGGAGAGATTAGTTGGTCTAAGAAAAGATTTGCCACTGGGGACTTGGATGGCGCCTTTTTAGTTGTGGCCGCCACTGATGACCGGCAAACGAATGAAGCTGTCCGCAGTGAAGCCACGAACTCCGGGGTTCTAGTCAATATTGTTGATCAACCCGATAGTTGCGATTTCTTTTTTCCAGCCATAGTTGAGAGAGGCCACCTGAAAGTCGCTATTTCAACCGATGGCCAGAGTCCGGCTTTAGCCAAACACCTTAAAGCCAAGTTAGCAGCCGATATCGGACCTGAGTATTCCGATTATCTTGAAGTCGTCGCGGTTTTTCGCCGGGCGATTAAGGGGAAACTCAAAGGGCCCGAGAGAACAAGACAAGCCTACAAAGAGCTGTTCGCCTCCGACCTGCTGGAAAAAGTAAAACAGGGCCAAAAAGTCGATATCGAGGGCTTGGTGAGTAAATATGCCGGTTGATAGCCAAGCGACAGTTACAAATTTGCGTTTGATCTGCCTGTATGGTAGCCTAGGGGCGTTCAGGCAAGCGCAGAATTGTGCTAATAAACAGATACTGACCCCTGCTGAAATCTGGTTTGTCGGGATGCCGTCAGGGGTGTTTTCTATGGTGGCAGCTTCTTGTCGCCCAAGAGGTACTTTATGCATATAATAGCGTCGGGTCTTAGCCATAAAACAGCCCCTATTGAAATTCGAGAAGCGTTAACCTTCCCGGAGCACAATATGGGCGAGGCCCTGACATCGCTGACCTCCCTACCAAACATTAACGAAGGCGTGATTCTTTCAACTTGCAACCGCACTGAAATCTACGCGGTCGCCAACGATATCGATAAGGGCAGAAACGATCTCGTCACCTTCTTTAATGATTGCTATAAGGAAGACTGTGATCTTGAGGAATACTTATATTTCCACGACGCCCTGGCCGCTGTTAACCATCTCTTCCGGGTTATCGCTAGTCTAGACTCAATGGTAGTCGGAGAAGCCCAAATTCTCGGACAGGTCAAAGAAGCTTATGCTCACGCTTTTGACGCCCAGACCACAAATATAGTTTTTAACCGCCTCTTTCGCCAGGCCTTCGCTGTCGGCAAACGGGTGCGAACAGAAACTGATATCGGTGAGAACGCGGTATCTATTAGCTACGCGGCCATACAGTTAGCTAAGAAGGTCTTTGGAGATCTAACCGGCAAATCGGTAATGATCGTTGGCGCCGGCAAAATGAGCGAGCTCACAGCTAAGCACTTGGTTAGCAATGGTGTGACAAATGTTTTAATCGCAAACCGAAGCCACGACAAGGCCGTTAAGATGGCCAAGCTTTTCAATGGCCAAGCCGTAGAATTTGAGAACCTGGCCGATGAGATGGCCGCCGCAGATATAGTTATCAGCTCAACCGGAGCCGAGAACTTTGTTATTAAGCCGGAAGATATGAAGGTTGTTATGTCCAAAAGACGGTATCGGCCTATCTTCCTTATTGATATTGCTGTCCCCCGGGATATCGCCCCGGAAGTGAATGATTTCGAAAATGTGTATCTATATGACATTGACGATCTTCAGTCTGTCGTTGACTCGAATCTGGCTGAACGCAGCCGCGAAGCCAAAGAAGCGGAATCAATCATCAAAATCGAAGTTCAGAATTTTCTTTCCTGGCAAAGCACTTTAGAGGTCGTTCCAACCATCTCCGAGTTGCGGAAAAAAGCCGAAAGCATCCGTCGGGGCGAGTTGGAAAAACTGGCGAACAAGTTCAACAATCTATCTGATGAGGAAAAAAACGCCCTCAACGCTCTTACCAGTGGGATCATTAATAAGCTACTCCATGATCCCATGGTGAGATTAAAAGAGTCCTCTCGTCACAAAGAAGGTTACCTTTACGTTGACGCCTTACGCCATCTTTTCGATCTGGATGAGGGCGACAAGGAAGAACAAAAACAAGAGGCGCGTGAGACGGTTCAAAATAATGTCCGCGCCGTCAAAGACCCACATGGAGCTGGTTAATGTCCGAAAATAAGTTAATTATCGGTAGCCGGGCGAGCAAACTTGCGCTTTGGCAAACACATCATGTAGCGGAAACCATAAAAGCCCGCTTCCATACAGAGATCGAGATAGTGCACATTAAGACCGAAGGTGACAAAATCCTCGACGCCCCTCTCTCAAGAATCGGCGGCAAGGGTTTGTTTGTTAAAGAAATAGAAACAGCCTTACTTGAGGGGAAGATTGATCTAGCGGTTCACA
>JAUVQD010000034.1 GCA_030598355.1 Actinomycetes bacterium | reverse complement strand
GCCCGACTGACGCTATTGTATTGGAAGCCTACGGGCCCGAGGAAGAGCTGGCAGCTTGATTGTTTCACTTTGTCTTTAGCCTATTCCGCATCCTCAATAATAATTGCCGAAGTAGGACATTCTTCCACTGATTCTTCAATCTTGTCGCTTAGATTCTCTGGAGGGTCTTCGTCGATAACATAGGCCAGACCATCATCCCTTAGTTCGAAAACCTCCGGGCAGATTTCCTCACAGATACCATCCCCTATACATTCCTCAGCGTTAATTTTTGGCTTCATACTACTTACCTCCTGTTTTGTTCTTTTCGCTTAAGCTAAAAACATCGATTTTTTCGCATTATATTTCAGTGCCCCAAAAAAGACTAGAATAATCTTGATAATTTATAAAGATATTTTCTCAACTAGGTCAAGTCATCTTTTCGTCAGGCTTTCCTGATGCGGCCAAAGAAGGTAAAATACCTATCAATGCTTTTGACGTTCGCCAAGGTAAAGATAACAGGGGGGAGAATTCATGGATGAGCAGCCCAATATGTCCGGTCAAGTATATGGTGGTTTTAATACCATAGTAAGAATTCTGGTCTTAGCGCTAGTTGTGGTTGGCATACTTCTGCTTTTAAGAATCATATTTCTTTTTTTTGGCACGCTGAAGACAGTTCCGGGATATGATTTCGTGATTTCGACGACTGAATTTATGATTGCGCCACTGAACAGCATTGAGCCGGTCAACACACCCTACGAGGGTATATTTGATATCGCGGCAACGGGAATACTTCTGATTACACTACTAGTTGAGTTCATTTTCTCCGGTATCCAAAGCTGGCTATCGAGGCAGCAGATTAAGAACAAAGCACCAGTGCCAAGACCTGTGGAGCGAACTCCCGAGCCGCAGTTGACAAAAGAGGAAGACGAGCTAATCCAGAAGTAGTTTTTAAGAAGCTTGATTCCGAAAGTTGCCTTGGTATAATGAGCCAATATTGATTAAAGGCTTTAGAAGGGGAAGAGCTGTTGTCTGACTTCTCAAAGCGAGCCGGGTTTGGTGAGAACCGGCAGAAGAGCAGCAGTGGGCCGCCCTGGAGCCGTCAGTCGGAAATATAAGTATGGCTGGCCGGTGTATCCGTTATCTACTAAAAGCAGGTGAGTTTTCTTATAACTCATTTCCTTGGTAAGATCTTTGGCCGTGAGGCAAAGGTGAAGCAGGGTGGTAACACGAGAGTTCCTCTCGTCCCTACAAATATTTATTTAATTGGGACGGGAGTTTTTTTATTTATTAAAAGAGATGAAAAGAGTTTTGGGGAAAGAGTCTTCTAGGGTTTGGCCGCGGAGGTCGCTATGACAAGGTATCAGTTTGACAAGTGGGGGGATTTATACGCGAATCGGGCTTCGCTTCTTAAGTCATCCGCAATCCGCGATCTTTTAAGCGTAACAGCTCGCGCCGATATTATTTCACTTGCCGGCGGCTTGCCTTACACAAAAGAATTCAAAATGAACAAAATGGTCTCAGCTGCGACTGATTGTATGGAGCGCCAGGGCAACGAGGCGTTGCAGTATGGTCCATCAGAAGGACACACTGGATTAAAAAAACACGTCACCAAAATCATGGCTCAAGATGAAATTGCGGTTAACACCGAAGATTTTATTATCACGGACGGATCCCAACAAGCTCTGGATCTGATAGCCAAAATATTTATTGATCCGGGCGATCATATTATTGTTGAGGCGCCAAGTTACGTTGGGGCTTTGGACGCTTTTATCGGATATGAGCCAAAAATAGTGGCTATTCCTCTCGATGATGAAGGGGTTCGCGTAGATCTTCTAGAAAAAAAGCTTAAGGAGTTGAAGAGACAAGGGATCAGACCAAAATTTATGTATGTGGTTCCTAATTTCCACAACCCTGCCGGAGTCACGATGAGCGGACCGCGGCGAAAGCGCCTCATCGAGCTATCCGCTGAATACGATTTGCTTCTGGTCGAAGATAACCCATATGGCCGTCTACGTTTTGAAGGAGAAAACCTTCCTTCTTTAAGGGCACTCGATGATAAGGTTATCTATCTCAGCACGTTTTCGAAGATATTTTCTCCGGGGATTCGATTGGGCTGGGTTGTGGCGCCTCATCCGATATTGGAAAAGTTAATCTTCGCGAAACAATCGGCCGATTTATGTTCTAGCTCGTTTACTCAAAGAGTGGTCGAAGAATTTCTTGACGCCAATGATCTCGACGAATATCTCGCGCAGCTGACGACCATCTATAGTGGTCGTCGCGATGCGATGCTGGAAGCACTTGATGAGTTTTTTCCGAAAGAAGCCTCTTGGACACATCCGCACGGTGGATTTTTTGTCTGGGTTGAGTTACCGGAGTTTATCGACGCTACTGAAATGTTGGCTGAAGCCATAAATAAAAAAGTCGCTTTTGTTCCCGGAAGGGCATTTTTTACCGAGGGCGCCGGTGCCAACTACATGCGGTTGGCCTTCTGTTATCCGAGCGAAGAAGATGTTCGCGAAGGGGTGCGGCGTTTGGGAGAAGTTGTCAAGGATCAGATTTCTCTTTACCATTCGGTTGCGGACCATTTGCATAAATGATTTGGATCATCGGTTAGCGAGGTGTCAAAGTGTCAACTAAAATAGCGGTTCTAATGGGTGGGCGTTCGCTGGAGCGTGAGGTTTCACTAAAAAGTGGTCTTCGTGTTTGTGAAGCGCTGGCGGCGAAAGGTTATGATTATGTCTCTTTTGATGTTGACGAAAATCTTGTCGATAATTTAGTTGACGTAAAGCCAGACGTTGTCTACATAGCTCTCCATGGTAAATATGGCGAAGATGGGACTGTCCAGGGCTTACTTGAGCTTTTGGGATTACCCTATACCGGTCCCGGGGTCTATGCGAACATTGTTAGCTTTGACAAAGTACTTGCCAAAGAGATTATGCATCGAGCTGGTATCACTACTCCGCGATGGCTAACGATGAGCGCGGAATCTTTCAAAGAAATGGGCGCGGCCAGCGCTTTGGATAAAGCCATAGAATTTCTGGGTCTGCCAATAATCGTTAAACCAGCCGGGCAAGGCTCAGCTCTCGGAATAAAAATTGTGCACAAGGCTCAGGATCTACCAAAAGCTCTTATCGGGGCCCTCAGTTATGACTCCAAAGTCGTTCTTGAGGAATATATTAGCGGTACCGAGGTCGCCATCAGCATCCTTGGAAATAATCCGCCTGAAGCGTTGCCGATTGTGGAGATTGTTACAACGAAAGAGTTTTTTGATTTTGAGTCCATGTATAGAATGGGGGCGACGGAGTACTTCGTGCCAGCGCGTCTTGATAAAGAAATGACGGATAAGCTTATGAAAACCTCGATTGATGTACACAAGGCTCTCGGGTGTCGCGACGTATCGCGTGTCGACTTAATCTTAGCCGGGGAAACCCCTTATGTCCTGGAGCTCAACACCAGTCCGGGAATGACCGAAACCAGCCTATTGCCAATGGCTGCCTCAGCTGCCAAACTAGATTTTGAAGATCTGGTCGATCGGCTGATTCAAATGGCCTGTGAGCGGCAATCAAAAAAACCAAAAGCTGTTTAAATATTTTTTAGAAAGCTCATTGTCAGTTTGCTATTGACATTGGTTTTGTCTCAGTAGTTAATATTGATTATGGGAGGTGACATGTATGACTGGTAGATTTTCAAGCTTTATCTGGGGCGGACTAGTTGGTCTAGCCGTAGGAATCTTGTATGCGCCACGATCTGGGGAAGAGACGCGCGAAGAGTTAAAGAAACGCGCGGATGAATATTTTGAGCAAGGAATGCACGAATTTGATGATCAAAAAGAGCGCGTCGTCGAAGTGGTTGAAAGCGGACGAAAAACAGCCCAAGAAAAAGGCAAAGAACTAAAAACTAAAGTTCAGGAAACTCGCGAACGGCTAAAAGAGCAAGTCGATACTGCTGCTGAAGCGGCTAGGGAGAAGATTAATCTAGCTGCGAGTAAAGTGCGTGAGATAACTGAAGCGTCGACACCTGAGGGATCAAAAGACTAAAACAGTGGGTCAATGGCTCAATTAATTTGGTGACACGTACTTAATTCTGAATGTCGAATTAAGTATTGTGTCCCCTTAATTATTTGTTTGTCCCCTTAATTATTTGTCCCCCTCTACCTTGACTTTTGAGTTTAGCGTGCCAGAATCTAAGAGCCTGGTCAAAGCGATTTTTGGTTGGGCGTGAGGTGTTATCTATTTTTTCTACCGGCTTTAGATCGACAGCTTTATTGATCCTAGCGGCTGTCGTCGGTGGCCTGGTTTTCGTATTTTGGTTTGGCCAAAGCTCTTACCAGGTTGCGGGCACGACATTAGAAGCTAAAATTTTCCCATCAAAGCAAGGCATAACCCGGATAACGGTTCCTCCTCTTGGTGAAATGCGCGCTCAAACCCACAAGGTCCCATTCGGGATATCGATTTCAATAGAACGTGTCACAATGACTCAGGTTCGCCGTCTAGCATCGGCCGATGTTTCGCAAGACGAACTAATAAATGAGGCTGAAAAAGGGCTGGGAGAGGCTAGCCGGGATTTCGCGGTACGTTTATTGATACTAGCTTCTCTCGGCGGTCTAATGGCCGGCTTAATCTTGCCTGGTCGTAGCTGGAAAAGAGCAATTATAGCTTTGCTGATAGGCATGTTGGCTTTAGCCGTACCCGGATTTATGATCGTAAAGACCTACAACGTAAAAGCTTGGCGCCAGCCAAAATTTACCGGGATGTTAACGGCCGCGCCCTGGCTAATTGGTACTCTTGAAGACAAAATGAGCGATCTTGATGCTTTCCGGGCGGAAATCCGTGGTTTGGCCGGGAACCTTTATCGGTTTTACGCCAAAGTTTCCAGCTGGGAGCCGGTTAAGTTGGGCAATGGCACATTAAAAGTGCTACATGTCAGTGATATACACAACAATCCTGCGGCTATGGATCTGATCGAGCGGGTCGTGCGAGATTTTCATGTTGACCTGATCATAGATACGGGAGATCTAACTGATTTGGGCACCCCGATAGAAGCGGATCTTATCGGCCGCGTCGCGCAACTGAAGGTACCGTATGTTTTTGTCCCCGGGAACCACGATTCCGAGTCAGTCCTGGAGACACTGCGTAGTCAAGAAAATGTGACTATTATTGATAATAATGTGGTAAAAATTGAAGGTCTGAAGATATTCGGAGCATCTGAGCCGGTAGCGTATGAATTGAACGCGGAGCCTGCAACCGGGGAAAAGCTAAATGAGTTTGCTAATCAAGTTTCCAAGCGCTTCAAGGCACTTAAATCAGAGCCGGACATAGTGGCTGTTCACTCTATCGCGCAAGCTCAGAAGTTAGTAGGAAGTGTGCCGCTGATTTTAACAGGGCATACGCATAAACCATCTTTAAAAATTGAGGACGGCACGCTTATTGATGATGTTGGCACCACGGGGGCGGCTGGAATCCGTCATTTTCGAGAAAAAGAAGGGATACCGTATTCATTGAAGCTGTTCTATTGGACTGAAAAATCAAAGGAATTGATCGCGGTTGACTCTTTGGCGCTATCGGGATCTTCGCGTGATTTTATTCTTGAAAGACGCTTGATAGAACAAGAGCAGATGGAGACGAAAAATTCTTCCGGAACCGGTAACTTAAACGTTTCTTGGCGCTCAGGTAAGAGTGAAACGTCAGCCAAAATAAGTGTAAAATAACAAAGATAACTATTGAACATTATAAAGGCGGCTTGATCAAATTTGAGATTTTGGCGCTCTTTTTACGATTTAATGATCGAAGTCTATCGGCGTTTTTCAGATGACGACGGTGCTTATCTAGCGGCGTCAATATCGTATTACGCTCTCTTTTCAATATTTCCGCTGCTCCTTTTGGCTATCTCGATAGCCGGCTATCTCTTTGCCTCTCGTGGCAGTGAGGCCATCTTGGCCTATACCGATGAGGCTATTCCTCAGTTTACCGCGGCAGTAAAATCAAATATCGAAGCTGTGGCAATGAATAGGCAGTCAACCGGATTGATCGGTGCTCTGACGCTCCTTTGGACGGGCTCGATGGTTTTTGACGCTATTGGATTTACGCTGAACAAGATCTGGAGGGTGTCCGTTGCCCGTCATTTCCTTCTCTCAAAACTGCTCTCACTAGCTAGTGTCGTTGTTATTATTGTCGTGCTGATGCTGACAACTTTGATTTCAGCCGCGTACGAGACATTTCAAAACTATTGGCTTGATTCATTTCAGGTAACACCACCATTTGCGGCTCTGAGTTCGCTTAATGGTTTGGTGGCCCTGGCAGTCACATTTGTCGCTCTGGTTGTGATCTACAAGGTGATTCCGAATGTGCCACTGAGTCTGAGAGATGTCTGGATCGGCGCGGTCTTTGCGACGCTTTCTTGGACCGGGGCTAAAGGTCTCTTTGCGTTATACACCTCGAGAGTCGCCAGGTTTAACGCGGTCTATGGCTCCGTCGGGGTTATTATCGGTTTGCTCCTCTGGCTTTATATCACCGGGATTATTCTGATCTTAGGCGCTGAGGTAAGCGTCACTCTTAAGAATCGGCGGGAACTGGATTAGTCGCTTCAGTTTCATCTATTATGAAGAAAAGACCAACTGTAAAGCGATGGGTGTGATCTATGGATATTGAGCAAATGAAAGCAGAGCTGCGACATCTGACTTTAGGGGCGGTCAAGCGTGGGTCGGTAAGGCTATCGTCTGGTATTGTCAGTGATTTTTACTTCGATGGACGTCAAGTCACACTATTGCCGGAGGGTGCATATTATATTGCCCGCATCATGGGTGAAATGTTAAATGATGTCGAATATGAAGGTATCGGTGGACCGACGATGGGCGCCGATCCAATTGTCGGAGCTCTTTGCTATTATCTGTTTACCGTAAAAAATAAGAATGTCAGCGGTTTTATTGTTCGGAAAGAAGCTAAAGCTCATGGGCTTGGAAAAATGGTGGAAGGGCCGGAACTCAAACCAGGCGCGAAAGTTGTGATGGTTGAGGACGTTGTGACGAGTGGTGGCTCAATATTGAAAGCTGCAAAAGAAGTTGAAGAAGGTGGGAGCCAAATAGTTAAGATGCTTGCTCTTCTCGATCGCGAGGAAGGGGCAGGCGAGGCTCTAGCCAAAGAGGGATACGACTTTGAGGCGATCTACACTAGATCAGATCTGGAATAAATTTATTTGAGCTCAAGCGTGGGATGGGGCCAGTTTCTTTAGGGTCTGAAGGTTTTTGACATCGGCTCCTGGGACGGGTCGAGGTGTTTCGATAATAAAGGTCATATCTTGAAGAGTTGGATGGGCCAGGATGTTTCGGAAGCCATCAAGTCCAATTGATCCCTCCCCAATCTCCTCGTGCCGGTCCAGGTGGCTCCCCAGCTGGCTTTTGCAGTCATTAGCATGCATGAGCAAAAGGCGTTCCCCGCCGATCAAACTCCCCAGCTCTGCCAGAAAGTGGTCTAAGGTTTCTTTATCGGATAGGTCATATCCAGCCGCGTATGCATGGCAAGTGTCAACACACAAGCCAAGGCGTTTGTCGAAGGACATTTTTTTGAATATTTTTTCAAACTCCTCAAGACGTGAACCGATAGTGTGACCCGCACCGGCTGTATTTTCCAGCAGCAGTTTTGTTGAGCCAAAGTCTTCTTCAAGAATTTCGTTCAAAGCGGCGATGATTCGGTCAAAACCAATTTGGTAACCCGCCCCGGTATGGCTACCGGTATGAGTAACCAGAAAATCAGCATCGATTAGTCTTGCTTTCGCGAGAGTGTGCTTTATCGAGGAAATTGACGCTTCAAAAACCCGATCGACCGGTGAGCCGAGATTAACCAGATAAGGCAGGTGAATGGCGACGGGACGGATATCATTTTTGCTTCGCCTTTCCCGGAAGTCTTCAACTTGATCTTGACTTAAAAAACTGGGTTGCCAGCCGCGAGGGTTTCCTGGGAAGATTTGCATGGCATCACAACCAGACGATACCGCCAGGTCAATTGAGTCGGCCAGACTTTTGGCGATCGAAACGTGTGCTCCAAATCTCATCAATCTCCAATTATCATAACACTTGGCTTAAAGCTAATCGCTCGTGGCCACTTCTCTCGACCACTTAATTGGGCATATGGTAAGCTAAACCCATGCGTAGCTGGCTTCTTTTCTTAAAAGATAATCTTGTAAAAAGCCAACCATTAAAGATAGCTTTCTTGGTTTCTGCTTTCTTGATGGTTGAGGTCTGGCTGAGCCCGGACTTATTCCAAGCACCTTTCACGGTTAACGGACGAGTTTTTGTCGCGTCCAAACCAGGCGATGCGGCCTCCGTACTGAAAGATGCCGGCTTTCGGCCTGGTCGTGGCGATCTATTAGATGTAGATGGAAAGATAATCAAGGAAGAGGTAGGCCCACTAGCAAAAATAAGGGTCGACGGAAAAGTAGTCTGTGGTCAAACAATTATCAACCGCGATGCCATGGTTGAGTTTTCTTCACCAGAAGATCGAACTGAGGACACGACCACTACCATTGACGACATAATCAATGTCACTGAGGTCTTTGGGCGTGGCGAATATACGATTGTAAAAAAGATAGGAACCCCCGGCAAAAAGGAAGTAGTGCGAGGTGCCACTAGCGGTAAGATCGTTTCCGCAAAGAACTCGACGGAATCTCAGCCCACGATCGTGACACGCTCGGATAAAAGACCGGAAAAGGTTGTCGCTCTAACTTTTGATGACGGTCCCCATCCACCTTTTACGTCGCAAATAGTCGCGATCCTGCGGGATATGTATGCCTCAGCAACGTTTTTCATGATTGGAGAAAAAGCCGAAAACCACCCGGATATTGTCAGCGAGGTGCACACAGGGGGTTTTCAAATCGGTAATCATTCGTTTACCCATGCGAGTCTTGACCAACTTACCGAGGAGCAAATTGTGCAAGAGCTGGACAAAGGGCGCAATTCGGTTTTTCCGATAACACAAACAGAACCGAGCTGGCTGAGACCTCCCTATGGAGCTATGAGCCCTTTACTTGATACGATTGCCGGCCAAAAGAATTATCGGCTTGTTCGATGGAATATAGATTCGCGTGACTGGGAAGCCGCCGGTCCCGAGCAGATTATTAATATGATCGCGGGGGCCGTCGAACCCGATAGCATTATTCTTTTGCATGACGGCGGGGGCGATCGAACAAATACGGTGTTGGCTTTGCCCGGAATTATTCAGGCGCTTCGGAATGAGAATTACGCTTTCGTCACTCTAGATCAATTAGACAAAAATTAAGAGCCCCCACATTTGATTAGTAAAACCGCCTGATGAGGACTCTTGGATCGGGATGAGCAGTTTGGTGTCGTGCTCAGGACCAAATATTACAACCAGCGTC
>JAUVQD010000075.1 GCA_030598355.1 Actinomycetes bacterium | reverse complement strand
CTGACTATATGTTGGAGCTGGGATCAGGAGATTTTATTCCTGGTTTTGAAGACCAGCTGGAAGGGGCTAAAGCCAAGAGTGAAAAAGAAGTAAAAGTGACTTTTCCGAAAGACTATCAAAGCGAGTTCCTGGCTGGAAAAGACGCGGTTTTCGCAGTTAAGGTCAAAGAGATTAAGAGCAAAAAGAAACCCAAGGTTGACGATGAGTTTGCGAAGAATGTCAGCAAGTTTGAAGACTTAAAAGAACTTAAGAAAGACTTAAAGAGGGAAGCAACAGAACGTATTGAAAAGGAAAGAGAAAACTTTATCAGAAATAGCGCGGTAGACGCATTGGCAGCTGAAAGCGGACCTGAGTTACCTGCGGCCATGCTTGAGCAGCGCATCGATCAAATGGTTGGAGATTTTAAAGAGAGGATGGCAAAAGGTGGTGGAAGCGCCGATTTTTCCGCAATTATGCCTGAGGGAAGCGAGGAACTGGCCGGTCTTCGCAAGAACTTCCAAACTGACGCTGAAAGAACACTTAAGTCGGAATTGGTTCTCGGAGCGTTGATGGACAAGGAGAATATCGAAGCTACGGATGAAGATATTGAAGAAGAGATTATGCGGCTAGCCGAAGGTTCGAAAAGAAACCTTGACGACTTAAGAGCAGAGATAGACGGTATGGACGGCCGCAAATTTTTGAAAAGCAGGCTGTCTATGAACAAGACTGTAGATTTTCTCGTCTCCAAAGTAAAAATTAAGAAAAAGGATGATGCACATGAGTCTGGTACCGATAGTAATTGAGCAAACTGCGCGGGGTGAGCGCTCTTACGATATTTTTTCAAGACTGCTGAACGAACGAATTATTTTTCTTGGCAGCGAAATCAATGACGATATTGCAAATTTGATAATCGCGCAAATGCTGCACCTTGAATCGGACGATCCGGAAAAAGATATCAATTTATATATAAATAGTCCCGGAGGGGTGATCACCTCGACTATGGCTATTTACGACACGATGCAATATATCAAACCTGATGTGTCAACAATATGTATCGGGCAAGCGGCCAGCGGTGGGGCGTTATTGTTAACCGCGGGCCAGAATAAAAAAAGATTTGCCACGCCGAATTCGCGGGTCTTGATTCATCAACCGCATGGCGGTGCTCAGGGGCAAGCTGTGGACATAGACATACAAGCGCGAGAGATCGTGCGAACCCGCACGTTGTTGGATGAGATATTGGCGCAACATACGGGCCAGACCATGGACAAAGTAAAGACAGATACTGATCGTGATTTTATAATGACAGCTGAGCAGGCAAAAGAGTATGGTATAATCGACGAAGTTATAGTAGAGAGAAAAAGATAAGGGGGTCGCTATGGCAAAGTTTAGCGACAGCACGGAGCAACTAAAATGCTCATTCTGCGGAAAAAGTCAAAGACAGGTTAGAAAACTGATCGCGGGCCCCGGTGTCTATGTTTGCGATGAGTGCATCGATTTATGTAACGAAATAATCGATGAAGAGTTGAGCGAGGAGGTTCAACTTAAGCTTGAGGATCTACCTAAACCCCGCGAGATTTATGAAATTCTCAACGACTTCATAATTGGTCAGGACAACGCAAAAAAGATTCTCTCGGTAGCTGTTTATAATCACTATAAGCGGATACAAGTTGGGCCACAGCACGAAAATGACGTTGAGTTGGCAAAGAGCAATATCCTATTACTCGGACCAACTGGTTGCGGCAAAACCTTACTGGCACAAACGCTGGCTAGGATTCTAAATGTCCCGTTTGCAATTGCGGACGCGACGGCTTTAACCGAAGCCGGATACGTAGGTGAAGACGTCGAGAACATTTTATTAAAGCTGATCCAATCGGCCGACTACGACGTCAAAAAAGCCGAAGCAGGAATAATCTATATTGACGAGATCGATAAGATTGCTCGGAAATCTGAAAATCCATCAATAACTAGAGATGTTTCAGGCGAAGGTGTTCAGCAAGCCCTGCTTAAGATATTAGAGGGCACGGAGGCGAGCGTACCACCGCAAGGCGGGCGCAAACATCCGCATCAAGAGTTTATTCAGATTGACACTACAAACGTCTTGTTTATCTGCGGCGGCGCTTTTAACGGTATAGAAAAAATGATCGAAAACCGGATTGGTAAAAAAGGTATTGGGTTTGGAGCCGACATTAAGAAACGTGAAGATAAAGATATCGGAAATATTCTCAACAACCTTCTTCCCGAGGACCTTCTAAAGTTTGGTCTGATACCTGAGTTTGTCGGTCGATTGCCAGTGGTAGCGACCGTCAACAATCTGACCCGAGACGACTTGGTGCTAATATTACGGGAGCCGAGAAACGCTCTGGTCAAGCAGTACCATAAGTTCTTTGCTTATGACAATGTCGAGCTTGTTTTTAACGATGAGTCTCTAATAGCTATCGCAGAAAAAGCACTCAGCAGGTCGAGTGGAGCACGAGGGTTGCGGGCGATCATGGAAGACGCGTTATTAAATGTTATGTATGATATACCCTCACTTCCAAATGTTACGAAATGTGTAATCACCGAAGAAGTGATCAACGATGGAGTAGAGCCGGCCCTGGTGTCCGAGGCTGTAGGAGAAGCCCCTAAAGAGTCAGAAGAAGAGGCGTCCGAAGAAGAAGCTTCGGCTTAAAGACTACAGTTCAAAAAGCCGCCTAGTGTCTAGGCGGCTTTTTTTATTTTTATGCTAAAATCACCGTCATGACAGATGAGACACTCTCAAAAATTTATGATCCGGCTCAGACCGAATCAACCTGGTATCCATTTTGGGAAGATAAGAAATATTTCGAAGCTCAAATCGACGACTCGAAAGAGCCATTTACGATTGTTATACCTCCGCCCAATGTAACCGGTTCGCTTCATATGGGCCATGCCCTCAACAATACTATTCAAGACGTGATCATCAGGTCCAAGCGCATGCAGGGTTACTCAACTTTATGGCTTCCGGGAACTGATCATGCCGGCATTGCCACCCAGAACAAAGTTGAGCAACAACTTGAGGCAGAAGGGTTGACGAGACAAGATGTTGGGCGGGACAAATTTGTTGAGCGCGTTTGGCAGTGGAAAGAAGAGTATGGGGCTACAATTATCAACCAGCTTAAACGCCTTGGTTGTTCATGTGATTGGTCACGCGAGCGATTTACGATGGATGAACGCTATTCTCAGGCAGTCAAGGAGGTCTTCGTTCGTCTCTATGAAGATGGTCTTATCTATCGCGGTCATCGCATAATCAATTGGTGTCCTCGTTGCCATACCGCTCTCTCTGATATCGAGGTCGAACATCGTGATCTTGAGGGTGGTTTGTGGCATATCAAATATCCTCTAGTTGGCGAGTCTGGTGACCTGATTATTGCCACAACTCGACCGGAGACGATGTTAGGAGATACCGCGATTGCTGTTAATCCCGACGATAAACGATACAAACATCTGGTGGGCAAGAAAGCCATATTGCCGCTGGTTGGCAGGGAGCTCACGATTATTGCTGACGATCATGTTGATCCGGCATTCGGGACGGGCGCCCTTAAAGTTACTCCAGCCCATGATCCATACGATTTTGAGATCGGCATGCGACACGACCTTGAACAGATAAATATCTTTGAGACGGATGGTCGTATCAATAAGAATGGCGGGAAATTTGCCGGCCAAGATAGATTTGACGCCCGCGAAGCAGTGGTTAAGGATCTAGAGGAAGAAAATCTGTTAGAAAAGTTTGAGTCGCACCTTCACGCGGTCGGTCATTGTTATCGTTGTCATACGATAATTGAGCCATACCTCTCGGAGCAATGGTTTGTTGACATGAAGCCACAGGCAGCCCCGGCTATCGATGTTGTCAGGGAAGGAAAGGTCAAGTTTTCACCTGACCGGTGGGCGCGGGTCTACTTTGACTGGATGGATAATATTCGCGATTGGTGTATCTCTCGCCAGATATGGTGGGGACATCAAATACCCGCTTGGTATTGCCAGGCTTGTGGAGAGACAGTAGTGGCGACAACGACCCCGAGTGTTTGCACAAAGTGTGGTGGCAGCGATCTCAAGAGGGATCCCGATGTTCTAGATACCTGGTTCAGTTCAGCGCTCTGGCCTTTCGCTACTCTTGGTTGGCCGGAGGAGACTGCTGATCTGGCTTACTTTTATCCGACATCTGTTTTATCGACTGCCCGTGACATTTTATATCTTTGGGTCGCCCGCATGATCATGAGTGGTTTAAAGTTTGTCGATGAAATTCCTTTTGACACGGTCATAATTCATCCAACTGTTCTTAATTCAGAGGGCCGGCGAATGAGCAAATCTTTAGGAACTGGCATCGATCCGCTTGGGTTAATTGAGAAGTATGGCACTGACGCGACCCGTTTTGGATTGATGGTACAAGCGACAACAATGCAAGATATGCGTTTTTCTGAGGAAAAACTGGAAATGAGCCGCAATTTTGCCAACAAAATCTGGAACGCGGCTCGATTCGTTTTGATGAATATAGATGAAAACGACGCGGCGCCGATTAAGGCAACCTTAGACAGCTTAAGCGAGAAAGATATTAGTTTGCCGGACCGATGGATTCTGTCGAGAAGTCAAAGGCTCGTCGATGGAGTATCGACCTCTCTCGACGAATATGATTTTGGCGGAGCCGCGAGACAGCTTTATGAATTTTTCTGGAACGAGTTCTGCGATTGGTATCTGGAGCTCACAAAGCCCAAGCTCTATGCAAAAATAGAGGGTGAAGCCCCGGCGGGCGAGACCGACACTCGGTTTAGTGCTGCGACTCACGATCAGTTGATGACAAAAGTTGTGCTGGTGAAAGTTCTGGACACAGCATTAAGGCTGCTCCATCCTTTCATGCCTTTTATAACTGAAGAGATTTGGCAAAAGCTGCCGACGGCCGGCGAGAGTCTAATGGTAGCTGACTGGCCGGTAGTCGATCCGGCCCTTCTTGATGATAAAGCCGAAAAAGAAATCGAAGTGTTGCAGGGGGTTGTCACTTCTGTTCGTACAATTCGGGCTGAGCACAAGGTGCCTCCATCCGCGAGAATTAGAGTTCTGGCAAGCGCCAAGGTGGAATCAGATCTTGAGCCCATTAAAGACACGAATCAACTGATCAGGCAGTTGGCGGGGATAAGCGAGTTAGAAGTTAATGTCAATATAGACCGGCCACGCCAATCGGCGATAGGGGTTGTCGGCGGAATTGAAGTCTGTATACCGTTGGCGGGCCTTGTCGATATCGATAAAGAAAAGGCGCGTCTCGCCAAGGAGCTCGCTCAACTCGAAGTAGAGATTGCTAAGGTTGATGCCAAGCTGGCCAATGAAAAGTTTATAGCTAAAGCTCCTCCTGAGATCGTCAACAAACAGAAAGACAAGCACAGCCAGCTCGATCTTCGTCGTCAAAAAATAGAAGAGCAGCTGGCCCGCCTTGCCCAATGAATGGCTCCGGGCAAAGCACCTTCTCTACATACCTCGATAAGCTCGAAAACCTGGGGATAGAACCGTCGCTAGCGGGGATTCTTGCCCTTTGCCGTGAATTAGACGATCCTCAAACGAAATTCGATCTTATCCAGGTCACCGGGACCAACGGAAAAACATCGACCTCGCGAATCATCCAGTCGCTCTTGACCGCTCACGGTCAGAGAGTCGGAGTCTATACCTCCCCTCATCTTATCGGTTACCGGGAGCGTATTATGGTTGATGGCGTAGAGATTACAGAAGATGATTTTGCCGATATCGGCAGGTTGGTGCAAGATAAAGTGGAGGCTGCCGAGGCGACGCTTAAGGGGCGCAAGATTACCCAATTCGAAGTTCTCACGGCCGCGGCCTTGGCGTATTTTGCTTTTAAGGCCAGAGTCGATGTGGCGGTTTTGGAAGTCGGAATGGGTGCGAGATGGGATGCCACAAGCGTAGGTGAGCCCAAAGTTGGGGTTATAACAAACGTCAGTCTTGACCATGCGGCTTGGCTGGGACCTGAGATAACAGATATCGCGGCTGAGAAAGCCTACGTAATTAAAGAAAACAATCGCGTGGTTGTCGGACCTGTTTCAAAAGAAGTTATGTCGATTTTTGAGAAAAGAGCTCACGATGTCAACGCGAGTTTGCTAAGATACGGCCGCGATTTCGAGGCCGCTGCCAGTACCGGTAAACTGATCTTTTCAACACCGCTTGGCGCTTACACTGATATTGATTTGCCAGCCGGCGGCCCTTGGCAGGCCGATAATGCTTTACTGGGCATGGTGAGCGCTGAGACTTATCTTAACCACGCTCTTGAAATCGACGAAGTACGGGCCGTGCTCTTTAACTCGATGGTGTCCGGGCGGGCGGAACTAATTCACGGCCGCCCCGATCTGCTTTTGGATGGTGCCCATAATCCAGCCGGCATTGAGAGGTTTCTTCAATTCTTAAAATCGGAATATGACGACCGGCGATTGGTTTTTTTGATTTCGATCCTCAAAGACAAAGAGGCCAGTGCGATGGTTGAGAGTATTTGCCGGATAGATGCCGACATCATCTTCACCACCAGCGACAGTCCGCGCGCAAGTGGTTCAATCGAGCTTGCGAAGATCGCCAGGTCTCTCGGCGCGCGCGCCATTTCGGTCACCGACCCGATAGAGGGTCTTGAAAAAGCGAAATCAATTGCTGGAGGAAAAGGCCTGGTGGCAGTTACGGGCTCCTTGTATTTAGTCGGCATGATCAGAAAATATATCGAAAGTAGAACTGAGGGATAGAACCGTGCCTCTTTTGTGTTTTTTGTTTTTGCCACAAATCGATCCGCTCTGGTATCATGTTGATCTATGGACTCAATCAACAATATTGTCAATTTCTTCAGTTCACCGTTTTTTCGTTTTTTCCTGGTGCTTATAAGGGTCTTTCTTGTGGTCCTATGGGTCAGCGTTGTCTTCTGGACATATCGGGACGCGAAAAACCG